>JAPLAT010000261.1 GCA_026393175.1 Pseudonocardiales bacterium | reverse complement strand
CACGCCGCCGGCCGGGGGGTGCGGGGCGGTGCGGGCGCCGGCCCCGCGGGCGCGGAGGGCCGGGCGGGTGCGGCCACCCCCGCGTCATCCACGGCTGCATCATCCAGCACGGTCAGGCCGTGGTGGCGCCGACCTCCAGCCGGTCCCCGCACGCGGCGCGCGGCGTCGCCCGCTGGCGGGCGTCGGCGGCGTCGGCCACGCGGGCCCACGCCTGCAGCCGCTGCAGCGTCGCCTCGTCGGGGACGAGCTCGCGGCGCACCCAGTTGGCCCCGCCGTTGGGGCTCGGGCCGATCTCGACGTAGTCGCGCGCGAAGCGCGGGTCGGTCTCCAGGGCGACGATCGGGCGGAACTCGCCGTGCGCCCGCACGAACGTCGGCCGGACCTCGGCGAGCACGTACTCGCGCAGGCCCGCGGTGTCGTCGGCGGCCCAGAACGCCGCGATCGTCGGCTCGGCCAGCCCCGCGCCGTCGACGAGCAGGGCGCGCCCGGTGAGCGCGCCGCCGCCGATCTCGGGGGCGAAGAACGTGGCCTCGCGCAGGCCGAGGACGTCCATGTAGCCGTTGAACTCGCGGCCGGTGTTGACGACGATCAGGCACATCGGGGCCGTCGGGTTCGCCCGGAACGCCTGCCCGGCGGCCAGCCAGCCGGTGCCCGAGAGCAGCGCGGCCACCGCGGCCGTCGCGGCGACCACCACCCGCCCGCGCCCGCGCAGCCCGTCCAGCACCTCCACCCCGGCGAGCGCGACGGCGAACGCCCCCAGGGCCCAGACCGGCGAGGCGAACCGGTACTGCTCCATCCAGTCCGGGACGAGCACCCCGAACGCCGCCAGCGCCAGCGCGAGCGGCACCAGCAGCACGAGCAGGCCGTCGCGCAGCCCGGGGCGGGTGAGGCCGGCGCCGACGAGCAGCACCCCGCCCAGCACGGCCAGCCACCCGGCGTACCCGACCAGCTCGGTGACCTTCGCGAAGCCGGCGACGGTGGGCAGGCCCTGGGACTTCGCGACGGCCGTGGTCGGCAGCCACTGCCCGAACACCGCCAGCCGCCACGCCAGGTACGCCCCGACCGGCACGGCGAACGCGGCCACGGAGAGCGCGGCGGCGCCCACCGCGGCGAGCAGGCGGCCCCGGCGCGCCACCAGCAGGACGGCGATCGGGAACGCCCCCGCGTAGATGAGGCCCTCCGGGCGGGTGAGCGCCGCGAGCGCGGCCAGCAGCCCGCAGGCGACGGCTGGCCCCGGCGCGGGCAGCGCCGCCCGGGCCCGCACCAGCACCGCGGCGATGCCGGCCACGGCGAGCACGAGCAGGGAGTTCTCCAGCCCGGACACGCACCAGGCCACGAACGACGGGATCGCGGCGAGCACGGTGCCGGTCAGGACGGTCACCAGCGCCGGGCGGCGGGACACCGCCGAGGCCGCGGCGTGGAAGGCGGCGAGCGCCCCCGCGACGCACAGCAGCCCCAGCGCCTTCGGGTAGGCCACGTAGTCGGGGACGCCGAACCAGGTGCCGTGGTCGAACAGCCCCAGCCAGTGGCCGAGCACGAGCAGCGCCAGCCAGGCGGGGTTGGACCAGCCCTCGACCGGCGGCAGCCCCGGCTGCAGCACCGGCCCGGCGCCGGTGGCCACCGACCGCGCGTAGGCGAACGTGATGCCGGCGTCGTCGACCTCCCACGCGCCGTAGGCGAGCGCGTGCAGCCCGACGAGGACCGTCGGGACGAGCACGGCGAGCACCGCGACGGCGGTGCGCCGGACCGGCCGCCGCCCGCGCGCGGGCGGCGGATCCGTGACCTGCTCCTGCACCCCGAGGGCGGTGGCCTCCACGGGTCGCGAGTGTGGCATGCCGCCCCACCTCCCCGGACGCGCGCCGAGCCCCCGATACGATCGGACCCGACGCCGCCGCCGATGCCGAAGGAGGGCGTCATCCCCGCCCTGCCCGTTCTCCCCGACGTCACGCCGGCGGACGTCGGCGTGATCGGTCTGTACGCCGTCCTGCTGTTCCTGCCCGGTGGCCTGGTCGCCCTGCTCTGCGGCCTGCGGGGCTGGACGCTCGCGGCCGCCGCACCGCTCCTGACCTACGGGCTGGTCGGCATCGGCGGCCCGCTGTACGCGGCGGTCGGTCTGCCCTGGTCGGCGGGCACGGCGGCGGCAGGCACCGCGGTCGTCCTGCTGCTCGTGCCGGGCGCCCGGCTCCTGCTGCACCGGCGGCACGCCGTCCCGGGCGATGCCCCGGACCCGGTCCCGTCCCGCCCCGCCTGGTCCCGCCCCGCCGACATCGGGGTCGCCGTGGCCGTCGCGGTGGCCGCGCTGACCGGTGTCGCCGCCGTGCTCGGCGGCATCCGCGACCTCGGCGCCGTCCCCCAGGACTGGGACGCGGTCTTCCACGCCAACGGCATCCGGCTGATCGCCGACACCGGCGACGGCTCGCTGGTCGGGATGGGCCGGGTCAACTGGTACGAGTCCGACGTCACCGTCTACTACCCCAACGCCTACCACCTGCTGGCCACGGCGGTGTACCAGGTCAGCGGCGCGACGATCCCGACCGTGCTCAACGCGCACACCGTGCTGGTCCCGGGCCTGCTCGCGGTCTCGCTCGCGGCGCTGGTGCGCCGCGCCGGGGGCCGCCCGGTCCTGGCCGGCGCGGCGGCGCTGGCCGCGGTGGCCACCACCGCGCTCTACGACATGCTCTGGCGCGGGCCGCTGCTGCCGTTCGCCACGGGCGTCGTGCTGACCCCGGTGATCGTCGTCCTGCTGCTCGACCTGCTCGACGCCCCCGGCGCCCGGGCCGCGGTCCGGCCGGGGGCGGCGTTCGCCCTCGGCGTGGCCGGGCTGCTGTGCCTGCACCCGGCGATCCTCATCGGCGCCGTCCTGTTCACGGCCCCGGCGGTCGTGCAGCGCTGGTGGGGGGCGCCGCGGGCGGTCCCGCGCGAGGTGCTGCGGCTGGCCGTGCCCGGGCTGGCCGCCGCGGCCGCCTGCACCCTGCAGCTGGCCGGCGCGGCCGGCAGCAGCGGCAACCTCGCGAACATCGACTGGCCGGCCGTCTACTCCATGCCGGAGGCCGTGGGGCGGCTGCTCGTGTTCGGCAGCGACGCCCCGACCGTCCAGCTGGTGCTGGCCGCCGTGCTGGTCGTCGGGCTGGTCACCTACCGCTCGCTCGGCGCGCTGCGCTGGGCCGGGGTGAGCGCCGCGCTGTTCGGGGTGCTCTACGTGGCCGCCGCGTCCTCCGACGAGCCCTGGGTCGGCACGGTCACCAGCCTGTGGTGGAACGACCGCTTCCGGCTCGTCGCGCTGGCGGCGGTGCCGATGGCGCTCGTCGTCGGCCACGGGGCCGCCGAGCTGCAGCGCGGGGTGGCCGCGGTGCTGGCCCGCGGGCCGGTGCGGGTGCACCGCACCGTGCTCGGCGCCGCGACGGCCGCGGCGGTGCTGGCCGGGTTCGTGGTCGTCACCAACGGGCTGTACCTGGACCGCAACCAGGAGCGGATGACGAACAACGTCGGCGACGGCCCCGCCGTGTCCGCGCTGGAGATCGAGGGCATGCAGGCCGTGGCGGGGATCGTGCCGCCGGGCGAGCGGGTGCTCAACGACCGCGGCGACGGCTCGGCGTGGATGTACGCCCTGGCCGGGGTGCTGCCGGTGGCCGCCCACTACGACGCCACCGCCACCGGGCCGTACTCCTCGCTGCTGGCCTCGCGGTTCAACGCGTACGCCGACGACCCGGCCGTCCGCGCCGCCGTGGACCGGCTCGACATCCGGTACGTGCAGGTCGACCGGGGGTTCCTGCGCGGGGCCGAGGGCGCGGGCCGCGAGGCCGGGCTGACCGACCTCGCCGGGCGCCCGTGGCTGCAGGTCGTCTACCGCAACCCCGACGTCGTGCTCTACGAGATCCTGCCCGAACGCGTCGCCCCCGCCACGGACGCGGACGGCGCGCCGTGACCGGGCCGGGGCGATGAACCGGGCACGGACCGTGCGCCGGGGCGGCACCGCGGTGCGGGTCGCGGGCAGCCAGATCGCCCTGGCCGCGTCGAACTACCTGTTCCTCGCCGTGGCCGCGCGGCACCTCGACGCCGCCGGGTTCACGGCGCTGAGCTCGTACTACCTGCTCGTCAACACCGTCGGCCGCGGGCTGTTCGCCGCCGTGGAGCTGGAGACCACCCGGGCGGTGGCCGCCGCGCGGGCGGCGGGCCGCGACGACGGCCCGGCCCGGCGCGCCGCGCTCGCCGACACCGGGCTGCTGCTCGCCGGCGCGCTCGTCCTGCTCGGGGTGAGCTCGCCGCTGCTGCTCGCGGTGGTCGGGTCCGGGCCCGCGACGGTCGGCCTGCTGGCCGTGGGCGCCGTCGCGATGGCGGCGTCCTACCTGCTGCGCGGCCCGCTCGCCGGCACCGGGCAGTACGGCCGGTACGCGACGACGTTCTGGGTGGAGGCGGGCGTCGGGCTGGCCGGGGCCGGCCTGCTCGTGCTGGCCGGCAGCACCTCCGCGCCGGCGTGGATCGCGGTGCTCGCCCTGGCCCCGCTGGTCACGGCGGCCGTGTTGGTGCGCCGCGGGGTCCGCGGCGGCGACGGCCCGCCCGACCCGGGGCGCTCCCGCACCGCCGTGCTGTGGTCGGCGGCGCTGCTGCTCGCCGGGCAGGGGCTGTGGAACCTCGCGCCGGTGCTGGTCACCGCGCGCCTGGTGGACACCCCCGACGTCGCGGCCGGGTTCGTCACCGTGGCGGTGCTGCTGCGCGCCCCGGTGCTGCTGTTCCCCGCGGTGCAGGCGCTCCTGCTGCCGGCCTTCACCGCGATGGAGGGCACCGGCGACCACGCCGCGGTCCGCCGCACGACGCGCCGCCTCGGCGTGGCCCTGGTCGTCGGGGGCGCGGTCTGGGTGCTGCTGGCGGTGGTGCTGGTGCCGACGGTCGCCCGGCTGGTGTTCGCCGCCACCACCACGCCGCCCGCCTGGGTGCTCGTCGTGCTCGCGCTGTCCACCGTCGTGGGTGCCGCGGCCCAGATCGGGCAGACCCACCTGGTGGCGGTGCGCCGCCCGGCGGCCGCCGCGGCGGGCTGGACCGCCGGGCTCGCCGCGCTGCTCGCCGTCGGTCTGCTGGCCGCGCCCGCGCTCCCGGCCGCCGCGGTGGGGCAGCTGATCGGGGCCGCGGTCGTGCTGGTAGTCCTGTCCCTCGTGCGCCACCGACCCCCCGCCGCCCCGTGACCGCCCCGACCGTCCCCACCGTCGGGGTCGTGGTCCTCGCCTGGCAGGCCGAGCCCTACCTGCGGGAGTGCGTCGAGGCCGCCCTCGCCTCCACCGGCGTCGACGTGCGGCTGGTGCTCGTCGACAACGACTGCCGCCCCGAGGACCTCGCCGCCGTGCCCGCCGACCCCCGCGTCACGGTGCTGCGGCCCGGGCGCAACACCGGCTTCGCCGGCGGCTGCAACCTGGGCGTCGACGCCCTGGGCACCGACTTCGTCGCGCTGGTCAACTCCGACTGCGTGATCGCCCCGGACGCGCTCGCGCTGCTCGCCGCGGAGGCCGGCCGGCCCGGCGTCGGCCCGGTGATGGCCGGCGTCCGGCTGGCCGAGCCGCCGCACCTGATCAACAGCGCCGGCAACCCCGTGCACCTCATCGGGCTGTCCTGGGCCGGGGAGATGGGCAGACCGGAGACCCGGACCGCGCCGTTCGACGTCACCGGCGCGAGCGGGGCCTGCCTGCTCGTCGACCGGATGGTGTGGAAGCAGCTCGGCGGGTTCGACGAGGAGTACTTCGCCTACCTGGAGGACACCGAGCTGTCGCTGCGCGCCTGGCGCACCGGCCTGTCCGTGCGCTGCGTGCCCGCCGCCGTCGCGCTGCACCACTACGAGTTCTCCCGCAACGCGCTGAAGATGCACCTGCTGGAGCGCAACCGGCTGATGCTGCTCGCCACGGTGTGGCCGGCCCGCGGGCTGCTGCTGCTCGCGCCGGTGCTGCTGGCCTGCGAGGTGCTGCTCGCCGGGTACGCCGTCGCGTCCGGGTGGGGCGGGGGCAAGCTGCGCGGCTACACCTGGCTGTGGCGCCACCGCGGGCACCTGCGCGAGCGGCGGGCGCTCCTGCAGGCCGAGCGCCGGGTGCCGGACCGGGAGTGGATGGCGCGGCTCACGCCCGCGCTGGACCCCTCGGCGATCGGCCCGGCCCCGCTCACCCGCGTGGCGAACCTGGCCTTCCGCGCCTGGTGGTCACTGGTCCGACGGCTGCTCTGAGGCGGCCCGCCGCTCCTTCTCCAGCGCGTCGAGGCGCAGCTTGGCCGCGCCGACCTCCTCGGCGAGGCGCCGGGACTGCTCCTCCAGCAGCCCCACCTCGCGGGAGAGCTGCAGCGCCACGAAGAACAGGATCACCAGCGAGGAGAAGAACAGCAGGTTGGACGGCGTCTCGATGCCGGCGAGGTCGGCGAGCCCGCGCAGCAGCCCGGGGAAGAACGCCACGACCACCGTGCCGATGGAGATGACGACCCAGATGACGGCGTACTTCTCCCGGAGCCTGCGGCGGCGCAGCAGTTCGACGACGAGCACCAGCGCGGCCAGTGCGACGACCACGGAGACGATCGTCAGGCGCGGGCTGGGCACTAGTACCCCCGCGGGGTGCGGCGGATCAGCGCCAGGCCGACGGCCACGACGACGCGGGTCAGGTAGACCGCCGACCGGAGCGGGTTGGTGCTCGCCGTGCCCGTCTCGCGGGGGCGCATGGCGACCGGCACCTGGGTGATGGACAGCCCGGCCCGGTGCGCGATGACCAGCGCCTCGACGGTGTCGCCCAGGTACTCCTCGGGGTAGTGCTCGGCGAACAGCGCCACGGCCCGGCGGTCGACCAGCCGGAACCCGGAGGTGGGGTCCTTCACGGCGGTGCCGACGATGCCGGACAGCGTGACCGACAGCAGCCGCATCGCCCAGCGGCGCGGGCCGCGGACGGCGTAGTCGCCGCGGCCGGCGAACCGGGAGCCGATGACGATGTCGGCGGTGCCCGCCCGGCACACCTCCAGCAGCCCGGCGATCTCGCTCGCGTCGTGCTGGCCGTCGGCGTCGACCTGCACGACGTAGGAGAAGCCGCGCTCGTGGGCGAAGCGGTAGGCCGCGCGCATCGCGCCGCCCACGCCCAGGTTGAACGGCAGGCGCATGACGAGCGCGCCCGCCCGCTCGGCCCGCTCGGCCGTGGCGTCGGTGGAGCCGTCGTCGACGACGAGGACGGTGGCGTCGGGCTGAGCGCGGCGCACCTCGTGCACGACCCGGGCCACGCTGTCCTGCTCGTTGAGGGCGGGCAGCACGACGAGCAGCTCGCCGGCGGGCATGGTGGCCGGGAGCGGGGTGGGCGCCGCCCGCACGTCCTCGCGCACGTCCTCGGTGGTCACGGCGCGGGCACCGTGGCGACGGTGACGAACTCGTTGTAGGTGAACACGCGGCCGGTGAAGCGCGGCAGCGGGAACGAGAACTGGCGCTGGGGGCGCAGGCCGAGCTCGTGGACGACGGAGGCCAGCGCGGCCTGGTCGACGAACTCGGTGTGTGTGGGGTCGGAGGCGAAGCCGCGCTCCTGCGGGCAGATCAGCACGACCACCGCGCCCGGCTCCAGGAACGGCAGGTAGCCGCCGAGGATCTCGGTGCCCGCCCCCGGCGGCAGGTGCTCGAGCAGGTGCGCGGCCAGCAGGCCGGAGTAACGGTGCTCCGTGCCGCGGGCGAGGAACTCCTCGACCGTGAACGCGGTGAGGCCCGCCTCGCGGCACACCCGGACGGAGGTCGGATTGTGGTCGACACCCACGCTGCCCGCGGGCAGGTGCGCCAGGTTCCGCCCGATCCCGCAGCCGACGTCGAGCGTGGGGCGCTCGCCCAGCAGGCGGCGCAGGTTCCAGCGGTAGGGCGCCTGCACGTCGAGCGCGCGCTTCCAGCCGGCGCCCGACCGGGCGGTGAGCCGCCGGGTGTAGGCCTCCGCCGCGGTGTCACCGTCGCCTCCCGCCACGGCGGCAACAGTACCCGGCAGCGGCCCCCCGGCCCGTCCGACCCGCCTGCGAGACTCCAGCCCGTGAGCGACACCGTCACCGTCCACGACACCGCGATCCCGGGGCTGCTGGTCGTCGACCTGCCGGTGCACGGCGACGAGCGCGGGTGGTTCAAGGAGAGCTACCAGCGCGCCAAGCTGGACGCGGCCGGGTTCCCGCCGCTGGAGGTCGTGCAGAACAACGTGGCGTTCAGCCGCGAGGTCGGCGTGACCCGGGGCATCCACGCCGAGCCGTGGGACAAGTACATCTCCGTCGCCCACGGCCGGGTGTTCTCCGCGATCCTCGACCTGCGCGAGGGGCCCACCTACGGCCGCGTCGTGACCCTGGAGCTGCACCCGGGCAACGCGATCCTCGTGCCGCGCGGCTGCGGCAACAGCTACCAGACGCTCACGCCGGACGTCGTCTACACCTACCTGGTCAACGAGCACTGGTCCCCGGAGGTCCGCTACACCTGCGTGCAGGCCTACGACCCGGCGCTGGGCATCGCGTGGCCGATCCCCGAGGCCGAGACGATCCGCTCGGACAAGGACCGGGCGCACCCGCCGCTGGCCGACCTGGCCCGCTGACCGGGATACGGTGACCGCGATGCGCACCCTCGTCCTCGGGGCAGGCGGCCAGGTCGGCCGGGCCCTGCACGCCCTGCTCCCCGACGCCACCGCCCTCGACCGGACGGCGTTCGACATCGCCGACCCGCCCGCGGTGGACTGGGGCGCGTACGACGTCGTGGTCAACGCGGCCGCGTTCACCGACGTCGACGGCGCCGAGTCCCGGGCCGCCGACGCCTGGCGGGCCAACGCCACCGGCCCCGCGGTGCTCGCCGGGGCCGCCCGCGAGCACGGCCTCACGCTCGTGCACCTGTCCAGCGAGTACGTCTTCGACGGCACGGCCGACCGGCCCTACACCGAGGACGACCCGGTCGCCCCGCTCAGCGTCTACGGCGCCTCGAAGGCGGCGGGCGACCTCGCCGTGCAGGGCCTGGAGCGGCACTACCTGCTGCGCCCGACCTGGGTCGTCGGCGACGGGCGCAACTTCGTGCGCACCATGCTCGGGCTGGCCGCCCGCGGGATCGCGCCCACCGTCGTCGACGACCAGGTGGGGCGGCCCACCTTCGCCACCGACCTTGCCGCCGCCGTCGTCCACCTGGTGACGACCGGCGCCCCGCACGGCACCTACCACGTCACCGGCGGCGGGGAGCCCGCGTCGTGGGCGGAGGTGGCCCGCGCGGTGTTCGCGCTGTCGGGCCACGGCGACCTCGCCGTCACCGGCACCAGCACGGCGGCGTACTTCGCGGACAAGCCGCACGCGGCGCGGCGCCCGCTCAACAGCGTGCTCGACCTCTCCCGCGCGGAGAAGGCGGGCGTCGCGACCCCGGACTGGCGGGAGCGGCTCGCCGCCTACGTGCGGGCGGCGGACGGCGCGGCGCGGTAGGACGCCGCCACGTCCATGACGTACTGCCCGTAGCCGGACTTGCCCATCCGCTCGCCCAGCGCGTGGCAGGCGGCGGCGTCGATGAACCCCATCCGCATCGCGATCTCCTCCAGGCAGGCGATCCGGATGCCCTGGCGGTTCTCCAGCACGCGCACGTACTCCCCCGCCTCCAGCAGCGACTCGTGGGTGCCGGTGTCCAGCCAGGCGACGCCGCGGCCCAGGCGGCTGACCTGCAGCTTTCCCGCCTCGAGGTAGACCTTGTTGACGTCGGTGATCTCGAGCTCCCCGCGCGCCGAGGGCTTCAGGTTCTTCGCGATGGAGACCACGTTGGAGTCGTACAGGTAGAGTCCGGTGACCGCGCAGTTGGACTTCGGTTGGGCGGGCTTCTCCTCGATGGAGACGGCCTTTCCGGTGGCGTCGAACGCGACCACGCCGTAGCGCTCGGGGGCGTCCACGTTGTACCCGAAGACCAG
>JAPLAT010000598.1 GCA_026393175.1 Pseudonocardiales bacterium | reverse complement strand
GCTCAGGCGCGCAGGGGGGCGGGCTCGCCCAGGGCGTCGGCGATGAGCGGGGGGATCTCGCGCTTGCCGGAGCCGTCGGTGGCCACCACGACGTAGACGGTGCGCCCGGTGCAGATGGGCTCCTCCCCGCGGCGGACGGCGAAGTCCAGCGCGAAGGAGGTGCGCCCGATGCGGGCGGTGGCGACGTCGATGTCGAGCTCGTCCTGGAACCGGCCGCCCGAGGTCCAGTCGATCTCCGAGCGGACGAGCTGCACGTCGTGGCCGGTGTCCAGCATCGCCTGGTAGGGCAGGCCGCGGTGGGCGAGGAAGGCGGTCATCGCGTCGTCGAACCAGCCCAGGTACCACGCGTTGAAGACCACGCCCTGCGCGTCGACCTCCAGGTACCGCACGACGTGGCGGTGGGTGAAGGTCATGAGCGCGAGCGCTCCGCGGGCGCGAACACGACGACGACGGCCAGGTCGTCGGTGACGTCGACGAACTGGTGGTCCTCCCCGGCCCGCACGTAGATCACCGCGCCGGGGCCGACGGGGACCTCGCCGTCGTCGGTGGAGAGCCGGGCGCGGCCGCGGACGACGACGTAGACCTCGTCCTCGCTGTGCGGCTGCTGGCTGTCCTTGCCCCCGACCGGGATGCAGTACGTGCCGATGGACATGTCGGCGACCCGGAGATGCTCGCGGTACAGATTCGGCTCGCCGTCCGGGACGGCGTAGTACCCCGCGGACTTCAGGACCTGCACAGTGCTCGAATCTAACCGACCCGCTCGCGGATGGCGCGGTTGACCGCGCGCCCGAACGCCGTGACGACGCCGTGCACCGTGATCGGTTTGAGCTGGGCCAGCGCCCCGGCCAGCCGGGAGCGCTCGTCGGCGGGCCGCCCGCGGTCGCGGTAGGGCTGCAGCACCTCGTCCTGGAACATCTTCATGAGGTCCTCGGCCAGCGCGGAGGTGTGCTGCTCGATCAGGGCGTGCGCCTGGCGCCAGACGTCGAGCGGCAGCCCCGAGTCGAGGACGGCGACGCCGCCGCCGAGGGTGCCCGGCCCGTGCAGGCGCACCCGCCCGTCCTCCAGCACGTCGACGACGCCGAGGTCGGCCAGCGCGGCGAGGTCGTGGTCGTCGAGCGGGCGCCCGGCGCGGCGGTCCAGCTCGGCGCGGTCGACGTCCTCGATCGGCTCGGGCACCCACGGCGTGAGCAGCGCGCGCTGCAGGGCGAGCTCCCCGGCGCCGACGGTGGCCGGCAGCCGCTCCAGGTGCGCCTCGATGCCGGCCAGCGTGAAGCCGAGCGCGGACAGCTCGCTGATCAGCTCCAGGCGGGCGAGGTGGTCGACGCCGTAGAACCCGGTGCGCCCGCGCAGCTGCGGCGGGGGGAGCAGGCCCCGGCCGGACCAGAACCGGATCGTGCGGACGGTGACGCCACTGCGCTCCGCGAGCTGGTCGATGGTGAAGTGCTCGGCCGCCATGAGTGACACCGTAGCCCGAACCTTGACCTATGTGACAGTACTGCTGTAACAAAGGCTCATGGCTGAGATTCCCGAGGCGTTCGTCTACGACGCCATCCGCACCCCGCGCGGCCGAGGCAAGGCCTCGGGCTCGCTGCACGAGGTGAAGCCCGTCTCGCTCGTGACCGGGCTGATCGACGAGATCCGCGCGCGCCACCCCGAGCTCGACACGAACCAGATCGACGACGTCGTGCTCGGCGTCGTCTCGCCGATCGGCGACCAGGGCGGCGACATCGCCAAGACCGCCGCCATCGCCGCGGGCCTGCCCGACACGGTCGCGGGCGTGCAGCTCAACCGCTTCTGCGCGTCCGGCCTGGAGGCCGTCAACACCGCGACGCAGAAGGTCCGTTCCGGCATGGAGGAGCTCGTCCTCGCCGGCGGGGTCGAGGCGATGTCCCGGGTGCCCATGGGCTCCGACGGCGGCGCCTGGGCGATGGACCCGGACACCGCCTACGAGACCGGCTTCGTGCCCCAGGGCATCGGCGCCGACCTCATCGCGACGCTGGAGGGCTTCACCCGCGAGACCGTCGACACGTTCGCCGTCGAGTCGCAGACGCGCGCGGCCAAGGCGTGGGCGAACGGGTACTTCGCGAAGTCCGTCGTCCCGGTCAAGGACCGCAACGGCATGACGATCCTCGACCGCGACGAGCACATCCGCGCCGGCGCCACGCTGGAGAGCCTCGCGGGCCTGCAGCCGTCGTTCGCGATGATGGGCGAGGCGGGCGGCTTCGACGCCGTGGCCCTGCAGCGCTACCACTGGGTCGAGAAGATCGACCACGTGCACCACGCCGGCAACAGCTCCGGCATCGTCGACGGCGCCGCGCTCACGCTCATCGGCACCGAGGCGGCGGGCAAGGCCAACGGCCTGACCCCGCGGGCCCGCATCGTCGCCACCGCGCTCTCCGGTGCCGACCCGACGATCATGCTGACCGGCCCCGCGCCCGCGTCGCGCAAGGCGCTGGCCAAGGCCGGCCTGACCGTCGACGACATCGACCTCTTCGAGATCAACGAGGCGTTCGCGGCCGTCGCGCTGCGCTACATGAAGGACATGGGCATCTCGCCCGAGCAGACCAACGTCAACGGCGGGGCCATCGCCATGGGCCACCCGCTCGGCGCCACCGGGGCGATGATCCTCGGCACGCTGATCGACGAGCTGGAGCGCCGCGAGCTGCGGCGCGGGCTGGCCACGCTGTGCGTGGGCGGCGGCATGGGCATCGCGACGATCGTGGAGCGGATCTGATGACGGACCAGAAGGCAGTGCGCTGGGAGAAGGGCGCCGACGGCATCGTCGTCGTCACCCTGGACGACCCGGGCCGCAGCGCCAACACGATGAACGAGGCCTTCGGCGTGGCGTTCGCCGAGTGCGTCGACGCCCTGGTCGCCGACAAGGAGGCCATCACCGGCGTCATCCTCACCTCGGCCAAGAAGACCTTCTTCGCCGGCGGCGACCTCGACTCGCTGTCGAAGGCCACCCCGGCGGACGGGCCGCGGTTCTTCGAGCAGTCCATGAACCTCAAGCACGTGCTGCGCAAGCTGGAGACGCTGGGCCGGCCGGTCGTCGCGGCGATGAACGGCACCGCGCTGGGCGGCGGCCTGGAGATCGGCCTGGCCTGCCACCACCGCATCGGGCTCGACGCGAAGGGCGTGGTCTACGGCCTGCCCGAGGTGACCCTGGGCCTGCTGCCCGGTGGCGGCGGCGTCGTCCGCGTCACCCGCCTGCTCGGCATCATGAACGGCTTCATGAACGTGCTCGCCCAGGGCCAGCGGCACAAGCCGGCCAAGGCGCTCGAGGTCGGGATCGTCGACGAGCTCGCGGCCACGCCCGAGGAGATGCTGGACTCCGCGCGTGCCTGGATCGCGGCCAATCCCGAGGCGAAGGCCCCGTGGGACCAGCCCGGCTACAAGATCCCCGGCGGCGCGCCGTCGAACCCGAAGCTCGCGTCGATGCTGCCGGCGTTCCCGGCGAACCTGCGCAAGCAGCTCAAGGGCGCGCCGATGCCCGCCCCGCGCAACATCCTCTCGGCCGCGGTCGAGGGCGCGCAGGTCGACATCGAGACCGCGTTCCGCATCGAGGCGCGCTACTTCGTCGAGCTGGTCACCGGCCAGGTCTCGAAGAACATGACGAAGGCGTTCTTCTACGACCTGCAGACGATCAACGGCGGCGGCTCGCGGCCGGACGGCCACGAGAAGTGGGCGCCCACCAAGGTCGCGGTGCTCGGCGCCGGGATGATGGGCGCGGGCATCGCCTACACCTGCGCGCTCTCCGGCTGGGACGTCGTGCTCAAGGACGTGTCGCAGGAGGCCGCGGACAAGGGCAAGGCCTACTCCGAGGCGCTCGTCGCCAAGGGCGTCAAGCGGGGGCGGACGACGCAGGAGAAGGGCGACGCCCTGCTCGCCCGGATCCACGCGACCGACGACTACGCCGACCTCGCCGGCTGCGACATCGTCATCGAGGCCGTGTTCGAGTCGGTGCAGCTCAAGCAGGAGGTGTTCCGGGAGGCCGCCAAGGTCATCGCGCCGGACGCGCTGCTGTGCTCCAACACCTCGACGCTGCCGATCACCGAGCTGGCCACCGGCGTCGACCGCCCGGCCGACTTCATCGGCCTGCACTTCTTCTCGCCGGTCGACAAGATGCCGCTCGTGGAGATCATCCGCGGCGAGCAGACCTCGGACGCGACGCTGGCCAAGGCGTTCGATGTGACGATCGGGATGCGCAAGACGCCGATCGTCGTCAACGACAGCCGCGGGTTCTTCACCAGCCGCGTCATCGGCACCTTCATCAACGAGGGCGTCGCGATGCTCGCCGAGGGCATCGACCCGCAGACCATCGAGCAGGCGTCGTCGCAGGCCGGCTACCCGGCGCCGGTGCTGCAGCTGATGGACGAGCTCACGCTCACGCTGCCGCAGAAGATCCGCAAGGAGACGAAGGCGGCGGTCGAGGCCGCGGGCGGGACGTGGGAGGCGCACCCGTCCGAGGCGATCATCGACCGGCTCGTCGAGGCCGGCCGCACCGGCAAGTCCGGCGGCGCGGGCTTCTACGACTACGCCGACGGCAAGCGCACCGGGCTCTGGCCGGGCCTGCGCACGGAGTTCGGGGCGACGAACCACGACGTCGACCTGCACGAGCTGTCCGAGCGCATGCTGTTCGTCGAGGCGATCGAGACGCAGAAGTGCTTCGACGAGGGCGTGCTCACCTCCGTCGCCGACGCCAACATCGGCTCGATCTTCGGCATCGGCTTCCCGGCCTGGACCGGCGGCGTCGTGCAGTACGTCGAGGGCTACCCCGGCGGCGTCGCGGGCTTCGTGGCCCGCGCCGACGAGTTCCGCGGGAAGTACGGCCCCCGCTTCGAGGTGCCGGCGAGCCTCCGCGCGCGGGCGCAGGAGCCGTCCGCGGCCTGACCCGCGTTGCAGCAAAGCCACTTTCATGCCAGCAGATGGCGTGAAAGTGGCTTTGCTGCAACGGGGCTACGGGAGCAGCGCGTCCGTCGCCACGGCGGCGAGGGAGCCGGTGCGCTCCCACACCGCCCGCTGCCGGTCCGCACCCGTGCCCCTGGCCAGCACCGCGGCCAGCAGGGCGTCGACGACGGTGCGGTCGCCCGTCTCGTCCAGGGCGTCGGCCACGTGCGCGACGAGGGCGCCGAGCACCTCCGCGGCCGGGGCCGGGCGCCACGGCCCCGGGAGGACGAGGTCCCCGCCGACGCCCGAGCGGCCCGCCCGCCACGCGGCCAGCCGCAGCACCTCGGTGCGCACGCCGTCGGGCTCGACGCCCGCCCGCCACTCCCGCACGGCGGTCTCCACCAGCCCGCGCACCAGCGCCGCGACGAGCACGGCGTCGTCCGGGTCGCGGCACACGTCGGCGACGCGGACCTCCAGCGTCGGGTGGTCGCGGGAGAGCCGGGCGTCGAGGTAGAGCATGCCCTCGTCGAGCACCGTGTCGGTGGCCAGCACCCCGTCGACGAACGCGCGGTACCCGGCCGCGGAGCCGAACGGCCCGTACGCCCCGGCCGAGGGCCAGCGCGACCACACCTGGCTGCGGAAGCTGGCGTGACCGGAGTCGGCGCCCTGCCAGAAGGGGGAGTTGGCGCTCAGCGCGACCAGCGGGGCCAGCCAGGGCCGGATCCGGTCGAGCGCGGCCACCCCCTCCTCGGCCGACGCGACGGCGACGTGCACGTGGCAGCCGCAGGTCAGCTGGTCGTCCACCGTGATCCCGAACCGGCGCGCCATCCGCGCGTACCGGCTCGACCGCGACAGCGTCGGCTCCACCGGCAGCGGCGAGGTGCCCAGCGGCGCCACCGCCGCACCCAGCTCCCCGGCCGCGGCCGTCGCGGCGGCCCGGGTGGAGCGCAGCTGCGCGCCCAGCTCGTCCAGGGTGCGGCAGGGGCGCGTGCCGGTCTCGAGCTGCTCGCGGTGCAGCTCGCCGGTGAGGCCGGCCCCGTCGCGGTCGACGTCGTCGTCCCAGGCGGCGATCACCGCCCCGCCGACCGCCCGCGGCGCGCCCGTCCCCGGGTCGACGAGCAGGAACTCCTCCTCCACTCCGACGGTCCTCACCGGCCGATCGCCTCCCCGAACACGGCCGCGATCCCGGCGTAGCCGCGCTCGTCGGGGTGGAAGTGGTCCTCGGCGAGCTTGCCCGTCCAGTTCCTGGTGCGGGGGTCGCGCAGCTCGGCCAGCCGCAGCCCGCGCCGTGCGACGGCCTCGTCGACGATCCGGTTGACCTCCAGCGCGGCGGCGTAGGTCGCCGGCTGGTTGCCGACGACGGTGCCGGGCGGCATGCGGCGCAGCAGCTCGGCGAGGTCGGCCGGGAGGGCGGGCCGCAGCCGCGGGCTGACCAGGTCGTTGTTGCCGATCAGCAGCGTGACGAGGTCGGGCTCCTGCCCCAGCGCGGCCAGCGCGGGGAGCTGGCGGTCGAGCACGTCGCGCACCCGCCCGCCGCTGACGGCGAGGTTCACCACGCGCCAGCCCGGCATCCGGGCGGCCAGCTGGCCCACCCAGCCGCGGTCGTGGGCCGGTGCCCCGATGCCGACGGTGAGCGAGTCGCCCAGCGCCACCCACAGCGGTCCCTCGGCGGCCAGCGCCCGCCGGTTGTGCTCCTGCCAGGCCCGGGCGTAGGGCACGACCTGCTCCTGCACGCGGCGCACCCCGGGCAGCACCCGGGAGAGCACGCGCAGGACCGGCCCCGGGGGGCGGCCGCTGAGGTTGGAGTACTCGAAGCCGGTCGTCATCCCCGGGGCACCGTGGGCTGCAGCACCGCCTCCACGAGCGCCTCGGTGCGCAGGTGGGTGCCCTCCTGGTAGCCGGGGTCGCGCACCATGTCCGAGAACGCCCGCCTGCTCGGGTAGGACACGAGCAGCACGGCGTCCCAGTCCTGGCCCTGCTCGGCGACGATCGGGTCCGCGCCGTGGCCGAAGTAGAGGACCTGCGCACCGACCTTCGCCGCGTGCGGCCGGAAGTGCGCGAGGTAGGCGTCGTACCGCTCGGCGCCGCCCTCGGCGAAGCGCAGCAGGTTGAGCATGACGATCGGGGCGTCGGGATCCGCGGCGAGGAACGCCTTCATGTCGGCCCCGGTGGGGTTCACGGCCATGGCCCCATCCTGCCCCCGGCCCGTCCCCGCGGCCCGATGCCGCCCGGTGCGGCCGGACGGGCGAGTGGCGGGCCGCCGAACCGGGTACGCCGGGCCCGGGAACCGTCTTCCCGCGTGTGAGCTTCGCGACGGTGCGACGGTTGCCGCTGCGCGGATTCGGGCATCCTGGACGGGTGGCGGACTGGATCTTCGGCATCGTGGACGCGCTCGGCGCGCTCGGGGTGGGCCTGCTCATCCTGCTGGAGAACGTCATCCCGCCGATCCCGTCCGAGGTCATCCTGCCGCTGGCCGGCTTCCGGGCCCGCACCGGCGCGCTCAACGTCCTGACCGTGTGGCCCGCGGCCACGGCGGGCTCCGTGCTCGGCGCGCTGCTGCTCTACGGGCTGGGCGCGTGGCTGGGCCACGAGCGGCTGCACCGTCTCGCCGGGCACCGCTGGTTCGTCTTCGCCAGCCAGAAGGACATCGACCGTGGTGACGAGCTGTTCGACCGCCACGGCGGCAAGGTCGTCCTGCTCGCCCGCTGCGTGCCGTTCCTGCGCAGCGTCGTGTCCATCCCCGCCGGCATCTCCGGCATGCCGGTGCTGCGCTTCACCGTCCTCACCGCGATCGGCAGCGGCGTGTGGAACGCCGCGTTCATCGGGCTGGGCTGGGCGCTGGGCGAGAACTGGACCACCGTCGAGCAGTGGCTGGGCCCGGTCAGCTACGTCGTGATCGGGCTGCTCGTCGTCGGCCTCGTGGTGCTCGCGGTCCGGCGGCGCCGCTCCGGGCAGCCCACCGTCGGGTCCTCCTGACCCCGGACTGTCCGTTCCCCGCCGTCGGCTGGTCCGTACGGCGCAGCGCGCTTGCCTGGTGGCCCGGGCGTGGGTCAAGCTCCCCGCCGACGAGCGACGAGGGGTGAGGGTTGACCACCGATCAGGACACCGCGGACGACCGGGAGCGGCTGGCCGCGATGCTGGACGCCGAGGACGTGCCGGGGCCGATCGCGGCCGAGTTCCTGGCGCTGGCGTCCGCCCTCATGGACGCCACCACCGTGGGCGGCGTGCTCCGCAGGGTCGTCGAGGCGGCGCGGTCGGTGATCCCCGGCGCGGACGTCGTCAGCGTGACGCTGCGCACCGCGGAGGGCTTCCACACGCCCGCGCAGACCGACCTGCTCGCGTCCCGGCTCGACGAGATCCAGTACCGGCTCGACGCCGGGCCGTGCGTCGAGGCGACCCGCAAGCCGGGGCTGGGCCTGACCTTCAGCGCGGACCTCGGCGCCAGCACCCAGTTCGGTCCGTTCGGGCCCGCTGCGGCCGAGCTGGGCGTGCACAGCGTGCTGGCCGTGGGCCTGTTCCCCGACGGCGACGGCCCGCGCATGGGCGCGCTCAACGTCTACTCCCACGCCCGCGCCGGCCTCGACGAGCTCGACCGCGACCTCGCCCTCGTGCTCGCCGCCCACGCCTCCACCGCGCTCGCCGCCACGATGGCCTCCACCGCCGCCGAGCTCGAGGCCGCGCAGCTGCGCGAGGCGCTGCGCAGCCGCGACGTCATCGGCCAGGCCAAGGGCATCCTCATGGAGCGCCGAGGCATCTCCTCCGACGAGGCGTTCGGGGTGCTGCGGGCGGCCTCGCAGTCGCTCAACGTCAAGCTCGCGCAGATCGCGCAGACCCTCGTCGACCGGCGCAGCGAGATCTAGGAACGGCCTAGGCTCGTGCCGTGATCCGCAACGTGGTGATGGGCCGGGTGCGTGACGGGGTGCCCGCCGAGCAGGTCGAGGCCGCCCTGCAGGCGCTGCGCGACCTCCGGGTCGAGGGGCTGGAGCTGCACCTGGTGGCCGGCCGGGACGCCGGGCTGCGCCCGGGCAACGCGAGCTACGCGATCACCGTCGACCTCCCGGACGAGGACGCCTACCGCGTCTACGACCTTGACGAGGAGCACAACCGCATCCGCCGCGAGCTGTTCGCCCCGATCAGCACCGCGATCGAGCGGGTGCAGTTCCACCTGCCCGGCTGAGCCGGCCCTCGCCGCACCCCCGCCGCGGCGGGGGACGCCGCCGTGCGCCCACGCCCGGCTTGACTTCCCGGTTCGTCGGTTGCATGGTTAGTTACATGAGTAGTGAACCGACACACCGACGGTCGGGATGAGGGACGACGGGCGGCCGCTGTTCGCGCGGATCGCCGAGGAGATCGAGAACGCGGTGGTCGACGGGTCCCTGGCCGAGGAGGCGCAGGTGCCGTCCACCAACGAGCTCGCCGCGTTCCACCGCATCAACCCGGCCACGGCGGCCAAGGGCGTCAACCAGCTCGTCGCGAGCGGCGTCCTCTACAAGAGACGGGGGATCGGCATGTTCGTCGCCACCGGCGCGCGCACGCTGCTGCTGGAGCGGCGGCGCGAGGAGTTCGCCCGGGCCTACCTGGCCCCGCTGCTGGCGGAGGCCCGCAAGCTCGGGATGGACGCCGAGCAGGTCAAGAAGATGATCGACACCTGGGGGGACGCATGAGCGTGAGGACCAGCGGGCTCTCGCGGCGCTACGGGGACGTCCACGCGCTCGCCGACGTCGACGTCACGTTCGCCGACGGCGTCGTCCACGGACTGTTCGGGGCGAGCGGCGCGGGCAAGACCACGCTGCTGCGGATCCTGGCGGGCCAGGAGTTCCCGTCCGCGGGCACGGTGGCCGGCACCGGCGGCGGGGTCTGCCTCGTCCGCGAGGACCAGGCCTACCC
>JAPLAT010000478.1 GCA_026393175.1 Pseudonocardiales bacterium | reverse complement strand
GCGGCCAGCGCCGGGTTCGCGGCCAGCTCCGCCGCGTTCATCCCCAGCCCGACGAGCCGCCGCGGCGGGGTGCGGACGTGCGAGATCCACGACGAGAGGAGGTCCAGCACGTCGCCGTCGACGCCCAGCTCGGCGTAGAGCTCGCCGACCGCGGCGAGCGCGCCGTCATGGATGTGGGTGACGAGCCGCGGCGGCGCGTAGAACAGCCGGTCGTCGCCGGGGTCGGCGCGGTCGAAGAACCCGGGCGGGAAGACGTCGTCGGCCACGGCATCGAGCGTGCGGCACGCCGGCCCCCCGCGCACCCCGGCGGCGGGCCCGGGGGCCCGGTGGTGCCCCCGGTGGGATTCGAACCCACACTGGACGCTGTTTGAGAGCGCTGCCTCTGCCGGTTGGGCTACGGGGGCTGGTCCGTCCGGACCAGCGGCGCGACCCGAACCGTCGGCAGCATATCGGGTGCCGTCCGAGGAGATCCGGTGACCCAGACGGTTCCCGAGGAGACGAGCACCATGGACGAGACCCGCCCGGCCACCGGCCTCCGCGTGCTGGTGGTCGAGGACGAGGCGCTGATCCGCCTCGACCTGACCGAGATGCTCGGCGAGGAGGGCTACGTCGTGGCCGGGGAGGCGGGGGACGGAGAGCAGGCCGTCACGCTGGCCCGCGAGCTGCGGCCGGATCTGGTGATCATGGACGTGAAGATGCCCAAGGTCGACGGCATCGCCGCCGCCGGGCAGATCGTCGAGGAGCGGATCGCGCCCGTCGTCATGCTCACGGCGTTCAGCCAGCGCGACCTCATCGAGCGGGCCCGCGACGCCGGCGCGATGGCCTACCTGGTCAAGCCGTTCGCCCGGCACGAGCTGGTGCCGGCGATCGAGCTCGCCGTGTCCCGGTTCGCGGAGAAGCGCGCGCTGGAGGACGAGGTCGCCACGCTGAGCGACCGGCTGGAGACGCGCAAGGTCGTCGACCGGGCGAAGGGCCTGCTCATGAGCCGCCAGTCGATGTCCGAGCCGGACGCGTTCCGCTGGATCCAGCGCACCGCGATGGACCGCCGCACCACCATGAAGGCCGTCGCCCAGGCCGTCGTCGACGGGCTCAACCCGTCCCGCGGCTGATCACTCTCCGCTCGTGGGGCGGTCACGGTCCGCAGCACGCGAGTTGCGGTCCGGTAAAGGACGGCAGCGGGATGGTGACGGCGGGACGACCATCCGTCTAACGTCCGCCGGGCCCTCGACTCACGGGGGATCTCGCAGTGGCGGTCGGGCGCCGCTGACCCACGGAACATGTGCGGTACGGAAGGACAACAGCATGGTTAGGCGGACAGTCGTCACCGCCGCGATCCTCGCCGGAGCGCTCGCGCTCACGGCGTGCGGTACCAACCGGGAGGAGGGCGGCGCCGCCGCCGGCGGTGAGGGGGCCTGCGACACCAGCAAGGGCACCCTGATCATCGGCTCGGTCGCCCCGCTGTCCGGTGATCTCTCGGCGCTCGGCCTCGGCATGCGCAACGCGGCGGACCTGGCGATCGACCAGGCCAACGCCGACTGCACCGTGCCGGGCTACAACCTCGTGCTGCAGGCCGAGGACGACCAGGGTCTTCCCCAGATCGCCTCGCAGGCCGCGAGCCGCCTGGCCTCGGACCCGAACGTGGTCGGCGTGATCGGCACCCTGAACTCGTCGACCGCGCAGACGGTCCAGCCGATCCTGTCCGAGCGCAGCATCGCCATGATCTCGCCGGCGAACACCAACCCGTCGCTGACCCGGGGCGAGAACTTCGCCGAGGCGCCGGCGCGCCCGTTCGACAACTACTTCCGTGTCGCCACCACCGACGACCTGCAGGGTCCGTTCGCCGCGCAGTACCTGGTCGAGACCGCGGGCATCACCAGCATCGCGGTGATCGACGACGGCAAGACCTACGGCGCCGGCCTGGCCGACGCGTTCGCCGCGGCCGCCGAGGAGGCGGGCGCGACGATCACCTCGCGCGAGCGCGTCGGTGAGCAGGACCAGGACTTCTCCGGCGTCATCACCGCGATCCGGGGAGCCAACCCGGGCGCGGTGTACTACGGCGGTGAGTACCCCGTCGCCGGCCCGCTGTCGGGCCAGCTGGGCGCCGCGGGTCTCAACATCCCGCTGATGGGCGGCGACGCCGTCATCAACGCCGAGTACGTGCCGCTGGGCGGGCGTCCGGGTGACCTCGGCACGTCGGTCGGCGCGCCGCCGGAGGAGCTGCCGAGCGCGCAGCAGTTCATCTCGGACTACGAGGCCGCGAACTACGGCGAGGACTTCGAGACCTACGGCCCGCTGACCTACGACGCCACCCGCATCATGATCGAGGCGCTGGCGACCGCCCTGGGCGACGGCGACTGGTCCGAGGACACCCGCACGGCCGTCGTGGAGGCGGTGCAGGCGACCGACTACGAGGGCGCGTCGGGCCCGGTCACGTTCGACGAGTACGGCGACACCAGCAACAAGACGCTGACGGTGTACCAGGTCGAGGGCGACGCCTTCGTCCCGGTGCAGACGGGCGAGTACACGGCAGGCTGACGCCACCTCCTGCTCCGGGCCGCACCCGGTTCGGGAGGGCAGGGATCGTCCACGCGGTGGGGGCGGGCAACGAGCCCGTCCCCACCGCTGGTGTGAGAGGAACCTCATGCTGTCCACGTTCCTGTCGCAGGTCGTCAACGGGCTCGTGCTCGGCTCCGTCATCGGGCTGATCGCGCTGGGCTACACGATGGTCTACGGCATCATCCAACTGATCAATTTTGCGCACGGCGAGATCTTCATGGTCGGCTCCTACGGCGGACTGGCCATGTTCACGTACCTGCTGCCGACGGTGATCCAGACGCAGTGGTGGTTCGCGTTGCCGCTGCTGCTCATCGCCGGGGCCGCGGTGTCCGTCGGCGTCGCCGTGCTCACCGAGCGCTTCGCGTACCGGCCGTTGCGCAACGCGCCGCGGCTCGCACCGCTGATCACCGCGCTCGGGGTGTCGGTGGCCCTGCAGGAGGCCGTCCGCGTCTTCTACCCGGGCGCCACGGCCGCCCTGCCGTTCCCGAAGGTCTTCGTCGAGGGTGCGCTCCTCATCCCCATCGGCGACGGGGTCGTGCCGGTGCGCTGGACCGGCCTGCTGATCATCGTGGTCGCGCTGGTGCTCGCCGTGGCGCTCAACTCCTTCATCGAGGGCTCGCGGATGGGTCGCGCGATGCGGGCCACCTCGCAGGACCGCGACGTCGCGCGGCTGATGGGCATCGACCCCGACCGGGTGATCGTGTTGACGTTCGTGCTCGGCGCGGCGCTGGCCGGCGTCGCGGGCGTGCTCTACGGAGCGGATCTCGGCAACATCGACATCCGGATCGGGTTCCAGAACGGGGTCTTCGCGTTCACCGCCGCCGTGCTCGGCGGGATCGGGTCCATCAAGGGCGCCGTGGCCGGCGGGATCGCCATCGGGTTGATCAAGACTCTCGGCGGCCAGTACCTGCCGGGCGGCACCCCCTACGACTACGTCTGGATCTTCGTCGTGCTGATCGCCGTGCTGGTGTTCCGTCCACAGGGCTTCTTCGGCGAGACCGAGCGGGTGCGGGCATGACCGCCACGCTGGAGCGGACCGGGCCCGCGCCCGAGGTCCCCGCACGACGAGACCGCTGGTCGGCCCTGCGCCCGTACGCGCGGGTGCTGCGGGTCGCGGGTGCGCTGCTGACCGTGGTCGGCGCCTACCTGCCGTGGGCGTCGTTCGTGCTCAACGACGGCGCCTATCCCGCGCAGGCCACGCTGGAGTTCTTCACGGTGCCTTTCGGCGTCAGCGGGTTCCGGCTGCACCTGCTGGTCTTCGGCCTGGCCGCGCTCGCCGTCGCGCTGCTGCCCCGCATCCCCTCCCGCGGGCGCATCCTGCGGGGCCTGGCCGTCGGTGTCGTGGCGATCGCGGTGGTCAACGGCCTGTACATCGCCGCGGAGGGCGGCGGGTTCGGTGCCCTGACGGTGGCCGACACCGTGGCGTTCGGGGCGATCGTCACGCTCGTGGCCGGCGCGGTGCTCCTCGTCGGTGCGCTGGCGGGCGGCATCGAGGACCGGCCGACCGTCACCCGGCGGTTCAACCCGTGGGTCGAGCGGCTGGTGCTGCTCGTGGTGTTCGTCCTGCTGCTGCTCCTGGTGGCGGCGACGCTGACCAGCGGCGGTACCGGCGGTGCCGCCAACTCCTACTCGGGGGCGGTGTTCCTGAGCTTCCTCGGCTTCGTCGCCGGCCTGGTGGCGGCCCTGCACGCCTCGGGGCTGCTGACGTGGGTGTCGGCGCTGTCCGAACAGCACCGCGGGTTCAGCGTCGGGGTGCTGTTGGTGTGCGCGCTCGCGCTGCCGCTGACCCCGGCCGGTACCGAGTACTGGATGACGGTCGCGGCCAACATCGGCGTGTACGCCGCCACCGCGATCGGGCTGAACATCGTGGTCGGTCTGGCGGGCCTGCTCGACCTCGGGTACGTCGCCTTCCTGGGCATCGGCGCGTTCGTCGCGGCGAACCTGTCCGGCGCCGCTGCGTCCCAGATCGGCCTCGAGCTGCCGTTCCCGCTGGTGGTCGTGATCGCGGCGGTGGTCGCCGGGATCTTCGGGGCGATCGTCGGGTCGCCGACCTTGCGGGTGCGCGGCGACTACCTCGCCATCGTGACCCTCGCCTTCGGCGAGATCTTCGTCCGCAGCTCGCAGAACAACATCGGCGGGCTCACCGGCGGGTCCAACGCCATCCCCGGCATCCCGCCGCTGGCGGCGTTCGGCACCGAGTTCAACGACGCCGTCGAGATCGGTCCGCTGGAGCTGCCGCCCGGCGTCCTGTACTACGTGCTGATCGTGCTCATCGTCGCCGCGGTGATGGTCGTGTTCGGCAACCTGAAGAACTCGCGGCTCGGTCGGGCCTGGATCGCGATCCGGGAGGACGAGGACGCGGCTCGCGCCATGGGCATCCGCACCGGCCCGATCAAGATCCTCGCGTTCCTGATCGGGGCGATGCTGGCCGGCGTGGCGGGCGCCTTCTTCGCCCACAAGACCGGCACGGTCTCCTACGAGAGCTTCCAGTTCCTGGAGTCCGTGACGCTGCTGGCCGCTGTCATCCTGGGCGGGATGGGCACCATCCCGGGCGCCGTGCTCGGGGCCTCGGTCCTGTTCGTGCTGCCCGAGAAGCTCCGCGAGTTCAACGACTACCGGCTGCTGATCTTCGGCCTGGCCCTCGTCGTGATCATGCGGTACCGCCCGCAGGGTCTCGTGCCCGACCGGCACCGGCGCGCCGAGCTGGCCGAGCACGAGCACCCGGTGGAGGGCACGGCCGAGGCGAAGGGGGACCGGTCGTGAGCAGCGCGGCAAGCCACCGGGAAGGCGGCGCGACCGCCACCGCGGGCGAGGTGTCGATCCTCTCGGCGACGGGGGTGACCATGCAGTTCGGCGGCCTCACGGCGCTGAACGACGTGTCCTTCACCCTGGCCGAGGGCGAGGTCATCGGGCTGATCGGGCCGAACGGCGCGGGCAAGACCACGTTGTTCAACTGCCTGACCGGCCTCTACTCGCCCACGGCGGGCACGGTCGCGCTCCGCGGGGACCGGCTGCCGGAGGACCCGGCGAAGGTCACCGAGCTGGGCGTCGCCCGGACCTTCCAGAACATCCGCCTGTTCCCGTCGATGACGGCGCAGGAGAACGTCCTGGTCGGCCGGCACGCCCGGATGAAGCAGAGCCCGGTCTCGTCGCTGCTGCACGGGCCCGGGTTCCGGCGCAGCGAGGCCGCGGCGGCGGCGCGCTCCGCGGAGCTGCTGGAGTTCGTCGGGCTCACGCGGTTCTCCGACGAGCTGGCCCGCAACCTGCCCTACGGTGACCAGCGGCGGCTCGAGATCGCCCGCGCGCTGGCCACGGACCCGAAGGTGCTGCTGCTCGACGAGCCGACGGCGGGCATGAACGCCCAGGAGACCGAGGCCACCCGCCGGCTGATCCTGGCCATCCGGGAACTGGGGATCTCGGTCGTCGTCATCGAGCACGACACCAAGTTCATCTTCACCCTCTGCGACCGGGTGCTCGTGCTGGTGCAGGGCGAGCTGCTCGTCGAGGGCACGCCGGACGAGGTGCGGGGCGACCCGCGCGTCGTCGAGGCCTACCTCGGGGCGCCGCCGGAGGAAGTCGAGGCACAGATCCACGCGGGGGACGAGACATGAGTTTTCTCGAGGTGCGGGACCTGGTCGTCGCGTACGGGGCGATCCAGGCCGTCCGCGGTGTCACGTTCAGCGTCGAGCGGGGCCAGATCGTCAGCCTCATCGGCAGCAACGGGGCCGGCAAGACCACCACGCTGCGCACCGTCTCCGGGCTGCTGCGCCCGGTGTCGGGCACGGTCACGCTCGACGGCGAGCCGATCCACGCGCTGCCCGCGCACGAGATCCTGGCCCGCGGGGTGGCGCACAGCCCCGAGGGCAGGCGGCTGTTCGCGCGCATGACGGTGGAGGAGAACCTCCGCCTGGGCGCCTACAGCCGCACCGACGAGCCCGGGATCGTCGAGGACCTGGACCGGGTCTACGACATGTTCCCGGTGCTGGGGGAGCGGCGGCGGAACAAGGCGGGCCTGTTCTCCGGCGGCGAGCAGCAGATGCTCGCGATCGGGCGGGCGCTGATGTCGCGGCCGAAGCTGCTCATGCTCGACGAGCCCTCGATGGGGCTCTCCCCGATCATGACGCAGCAGATCTTCAGGACGGTCCGTGAGCTGCAGGCCGAGGGCACCACGGTGCTGCTGGTGGAGCAGAACGCGCTCGCGGCGCTGGCGCTGTCGGACCGGGGCTACGTCATCGACCTGGGGCGCACGACGCTCACGGGCACCGGCCACGAGCTGCTGGCCGACCCGAGGGTGCAGGAGGCCTACCTGGGCGAGGGCGTCGCCAACTAGGGCGGTCGGAAGCCGGACGGGCCCGGGTCGGCGGCGGGCGTCGCCCCGCCCGCCGTCCGGGCCCGCTCGGTGACCTCGGCCGCCGCCGCGCGGACCGTCCGTGCGGTGACCGGTCGTGCGGTCAGGGGCGCGCGCTCGCCGCGCACCACGTCAGCCGGCGGGGCGGGTGTCCCGGTGCAGGCACGTCAGCTTGGCGGTGCAGGTGCGCCTGCCCTGCTCGTCGGTGATGACGATCTCGGTGGTGGACGTGCTGCGCCCGACGTGGATCGGCCGGGCCACGCCGGTGACGTAGCCCTCGGTGGCCGAGCGGTGGTGGGTGCAGGACAGCTCCAGCCCGACGGGGAACCTCTCGGGCAGCGCGTGCAGCGCCGAGAGCGTCGAACCCAGCGACTCGGCCAGCACCGCGCTCGCCCCGCCGTGCAGCAGCCCGAACGGCTGCCGGTTGCCGGCGACGGGCATGCGGCCGACGACCTCCTCGAGGGTCAGGGTGGTGATCTCGATGCCCATCCGGTCGGAGAGCTGCTCGACGGTCTGCATCGGGGGGAGGAGCGCGGGGTCGATCGGCACCACGGCAGCCTATGTCAGCGGCGCGGGCCGGCCCCCGGCCCGCCCGCCCTGCTCAGGGCCGCTCGCACACGAAGATCGCCGTGCCCGGGAACAGGGCGCCGCGCAGCGGGGACCACTGGCCCCACACCGTCTCGCGGCCCTCCGGCCACTCCGGCTCCACCAGGTCGAGGAGCACCATCCCGGCGGCGACGACGTCGCGGACCCGGTCGCCCAGCGTGCGGTGGTGCTCCACGTAGGTGGCGGCGCCCGCGTCGTCGACCTCGACGTAGGGGGTGCGGTCGAAGTAGGACTGCTGCACGACCAGGCCGTCCGGGCCGGGGTCGTCGGAGAACATCCAGCGCATGGGGTGGTTGACGGCGAACACCCACCGCCCGCCCGGGCGCAGCACGCGCGCCACCTCCCGCATGACGCGGTCCGGCTCGGCCACGAACGGCACGCCGCCGAAGGCCGAGCAGGCGACGTCGAACGTGCCGTCGCCGAACGGCAGCCGCTCGGCGCCCGCCTGCACCAGCGGCACCCGCACGCCGGTGCGCTCGCCCAGGGCGGCGGCGTGGGCGAGCATCGCGCCGGAGAGGTCGAGCGCCACCGGGCGGGCGCCCTGCGTCGCCAGCCACCGGCTGCACGGGGCCGACCCGCAGCCGACCTCGAGCACGGACCGGCCGCGGACGTCGCCGAGCAGCCGGGCGTCGGCCTCGCGGAGGCCCTCGGGGCACCAGACGAAGTCGAGGTCGCCGATGTCGCCGCCGTGCTCGGCCAGGTAGTCGGCGGCGTCGGCGTCCCACCAGGCCCGGCTGGCCCGTTCCGACTCCGCCGCGTCGACGCTCCGCCGGGCCACCGCCGCCGTCCCGAGCACCTCTTCGGCGCTCATCGCGCCCGGCCGACGCGCGCTCGCCCGCTCATGTCTCTCCTCTGGATCGATACGGTGCATCCCGGCCGCATCCGCGCTGGTCGGGACGCGACCCGCGTTGTGCCGCTGATCGTCGCCCGCGTAGCATGGAGGAAGCACTGTGGTCAACGTCGCGGCAGCCCGCCGCGGCACCGCCGCGGGCTTCGCAGGACACGCACCATTCCCACGTTCGAGGGTGACAGCACCACGTCACGAGTTCCACCACACCAGACCAGCACGACGCCGACATCCATCACCGGAGCACCCCACTACATGTCCACCGACACCACCGCCGCCCCGACCCACACGACCCCGCAGGTCGCCGTCAACGACATCGGGTCGGAGGAGGACTTCCTCGCCGCCATCGACCAGACGATCAAGTACTTCAACGATGGCGACATCGTGGAGGGCACCATCGTCAAGGTCGACCGTGACGAGGTCCTGCTCGACATCGGCTACAAGACCGAGGGGGTCATCCCCTCGCGCGAACTGTCCATCAAGCACGATGTCGACCCCGCCGAGGTCGTCGAGGTCGGTGAGTTCGTCGAGGCCCTGGTCCTCCAGAAGGAGGACAAGGAGGGCCGGCTGATCCTGTCCAAGAAGCGCGCGCAGTACGAGCGCGCCTGGGGCACGATCGAGGAGCTCAAGGAGAAGGACGAGCCCGTCGAGGGCACGGTCATCGAGGTCGTCAAGGGCGGCCTGATCCTCGACATCGGCCTGCGCGGCTTCCTCCCGGCCTCGCTGGTCGAGATGCGCCGCGTGCGCGACCTGCAGCCGTACGTGGGCCGCAAGATCGAGGCCAAGATCATCGAGCTGGACAAGAACCGCAACAACGTGGTCCTGTCCCGCCGCGCCTGGCTCGAGCAGACCCAGTCCGAGGTCCGCAGCGAGTTCCTCAACCAGCTGGCCCGCGGCCAGGTGCGCAAGGGTGTCGTCTCCAGCGTCGTCAACTTCGGCGCGTTCGTCGACCTCGGCGGCGTCGACGGTCTGGTGCACGTCTCCGAGCTGTCCTGGAAGCACATCGACCACCCCTCCGAGGTCGTCGAGGTCGGCCAGGAGGTCACGGTCGAGGTCCTCGACGTCGACCTGGACCGCGAGCGGGTCTCCCTGTCGCTCAAGGCGACGCAGGAGGACCCGTGGCGCCTCTACGCCCGCACCCACGCGATCGGCCAGATCGTGCCGGGCAAGGTCACCAAGCTCGTCCCGTTCGGTGCGTTCGTGCGCGTCGAGGAGGGCATCGAGGGCCTGGTGCACATCTCCGAGCTGGCCGAGCGCCACGTGGAGATCCCGGAGCAGGTCGTGCAGGTCGGCGACGACGC
>JAPLAT010000672.1 GCA_026393175.1 Pseudonocardiales bacterium | reverse complement strand
CTCGTCGTCGACGGCCGCGGGGGCGCCGAGGGGCTCCCGTTCGCCGCGGCCGTGCGGGCCCTGTTCCGCGCCCGGGCCGCCCTCGGAGCGCCGATGGGGGTGCCGCTGGAGGGCACCTACGCGCAGGACGGCGACCCGCTGCGCTTCCACCTCGACGAGCCCGCCGGCTGGCACTGGACCCTCGCCGTCCCGGCGCCGGAGGGCTGCACGGCCCGGACGGTGGCGGCCCTGGACCACGTGGCGCCGGTCGCGCTGCGGGTCCAGGGTGGGCACCGGGCGGCGCAGCTCGTGCACGCCGGCCGGTACGAGGACGAGGCGCCCTCGCTCGCCGCGCTCTACGGCTTCGTCGCCGGGCGCGGGCTGCGCCCGGCGGGGGCGCACACCGAGGTGTACCTGACCGACCCGACGGTGACCGAGCCGTCGCGCAACCGCACGATCCTCCGGGTGCCGGTGTGGACGGCCTGATGCCGATCGGGGCGTTCGCGCGCCTGGCCCGGCTCACCGTCAAGGCCGTCCGGCACTACGACGCCGAGGGGCTGCTCGCCCCGGCGCACGTCGACCCGCACTCCGCCTACCGCTACTACCGCGCCGACCAGGTGCCCACGGCCACCACGATCGCCGTGCTGCGCGGCCTGGACGTGCCGCTGCCCGTCGTCCGCGAGGTGCTCGCCGCCGCCGACGCGGACCGGGTCGCGCAGGTCCTCGCCGGGCAGCGCGCGCGGTGGGCGGCCGAGCTGGCCCGGCGCGAGGAGGTCCTGCGCTCCCTCGACGGCCTGCTGCGCGCACCCGGGCGCGTGCGCTACGACGTCGCGGTCGCCGACCGCGCGCCGGTGCGGCTGCGCGGGGTCACCGGCCCGGTGCGCGCGGACGCGCTGGACGCCGGCACGACGGCGCTGTGCCGGCGGGCCGTGGCGGCCGGGGCGGGCCGGGAGCCGCTCGTCGCCGTCTACCCGCTCGACCTGGCCGAGGAGATGGACGTGACCGTCGGCGTGCCCGACCCGGCCGGGACGACCGCCCTCCCGGGCGGCCCGTGGGCGACGACGCTGCACGTCGGCCCGTACGCCGAGCTGCCCCTGGCCTACACCGCGCTGCTGGAGCACGTGCGCGAGCGCGGCCACGTCGCCCGCGCCCCGGTCACCGAGACCTACCTCGCCGACCCGGGCACGACGGCGCCCGCCGAGCTGGTGACCCGGCTCGCGGTGAGCCTGGAGCCCTGACCCCGACCCCTGGCGCCTGGCCGGCGGGGCGGGTCAGCGGCGGCGGACCGTGCGCTGCACGCTGCGCATCTTCGCCCCGGCCGGCATCGGGCCCTTCGGCAGCGCGGCGGCCCGGGAGCCCAGCGCGGCCAGCCGCGCCTCCATCGACTCCATCTGCGCGGGGGAGATGTTGCGCGGCAGCTTCATGAGGTGCCGCTGGAGCTGCTTGAGCGGGACCTGGCCCTCCTCGTTGCCGACGACGACGTCGTAGATCGGGGTGGTGCCGGCGACCCGGGCGGTGCGCTTCTTCTCCTGCGCCAGCAGGCTCTTGACCCGGTGCGGGGCGCCCTCGGCGACGAGGATGATGCCGGGGCGGCCGATCACGCGGTGCACGGCGTCGAGGTGGGTGGTGCCGGCGACGCCGGGGGTGACACGCCACTGCCCGCGCAGGTTGTCCAGCGCCCAGCCGGCCGCGCCGGGCTGCCCGTCGGCCTTCGTGTAGACGTTGCGCTGGACCCGGCGCCCGAAGACGCTGATCGCGGCCAGGATGCCCAGGGCGATGCCGATCGGGAGCAGGATCAGCCAGATCCCGAAGATCGCCCCGATCCCGACCGCCAGGCCCACCGCGAGCAGGAACGCGCCCAGCATCCAGGGGATGAGGGCCTTGTCCTCCTTGCGCTGCATCTGGAACGCCTGCCAGATCTGCTGGCGGCGCGCCTTCGACGCCGCGCGCTTCTCGCGACGTGCTGCCTTCTTCGCCTCTGCGTCGGGCTTCCCACCGGCCATGGTCCGAGGATACTCGGCGGGTGTCGATGATCGGGACGATCACCCGTTACTACGCGGGCTGCTCCGCGGGCGACGTCGGGGAGGTGCGCGCGACGGTCACCGACGACGTCGTCCACTTCTTCCTCGCGCCCAACCCCGGGTCCGCGCCGGTGCGCGGCGGGGAGCACCTGGCCCGGTACTGGCGCAAGGTCCAGGCCATGATCGACGCGCGGTGGACGGTGGACCACGCGCTCGCGGGCGAGGGCGAGGCCGTCATCGAGTGGACGATGACCTGGCGGCCGGAGGGGTCGGCCGGGCGGGTCGCCACCCGCGGCGCGGAGTGGTTCGTCTTCGCCGCCGACGGCCGGATCGCCGAGATCCGCTCGTACTACCGGCAGGAGCCGCGCACGACGGAGCTCGACGGCTTCCCCTACGCCGAGCGCGCGTACACCGCGATCGAGGGGGCACCGGCGGACGGGCCGGCCACCTAGAGCCAGCCCCGGTCCCTGGCCACCCGGGCGGCCTCGATCCGGTTGCGCACGCCCAGCTTGGTGATGGCGGTGGAGAGGTAGTTGCGGACCGTCCCCTCGGCCAGGTGCAGGCGCGCGGCGATCTCGGTGTTCGGCACGCCGTCCGCGGCCAGGCGCAGCACGTCGCGCTCGCGGGCCGTCATCGGGTCGGCGGCGTCCCACGCCGCGACGGCCAGCGCCGGGTCCACCACCCGCTCGCCCGCGTGGGCGCGGCGGACCGCGTCGGCGAGCTGCTCCACCGGCGCGTCCTTGAGCACGTAGCCGGCCACCCCGGCGTCGAGCGCGCGCCGCAGGTAGCCCGAGCGGGCGAACGTCGTCACGACGACGACCCGGGTCCGGCTCCCGCGCAGCCGCGCCGCGACCTCGAGCCCGGTGGCCCCCGGCATCTCGACGTCGGTGAGCAGCACGTCGGGGTCGTGCTCGCGCACCGCGGCCAGCGCGCCGGGCCCGTCCACCGCCGTGGCGACGACGTCGAGGTCGGGCTCCATCCCCAGCAGCCGCGCGAAGGCGCCGAGCACCATGGCCTGGTCCTCGGCGAGCACGATCCTGATCGGTCCGGCCGCGGTCACGCCCGCATCATGGCAGGGCGCCGCGACCACGGCGTGCCGCTCAGGTCGCCACCCCCGCCGGCAGCGCCACCCCCGCCGGCAGCGCCACCCGGACCGCGGTCCCCCCGCGCGTGCGGCGCGAGACCTCCCCGCCCAGCGCGGCGACCCGCTCCCGCATCCCGGCCAGCCCGTTGCCCTCGGGCCCGCCCCCGCCCACGCCGTCGTCGGCGACCTCGAGCACGACGAGGTCGTCGCCGTCCGGGCCGGTCCGGCGCAGCGCGACCGTGCAGATCCGCGCCCGGGAGTGGCGCACCACGTTCGTCACGGCCTCCCGCAGCGCCAGGGCCAGCGCGCGCTCGGCCGAGGGCGTGAGGTCCAGGCCCGGCGCGCGCTCGACGGTGAGCCGCACGCCCGCGGCCGCGAGCGCGTCGCGGGCCACGGCGAGCTCGTCGTCGAGCCCCGCGTGCCGCCAGCCCGTCACCGCCGCCCGCACCTCGTGGAGCGCGGTGCGGGCCAGGTCCTCCACCGCCGCCATCTCGGCCGCCGCCTCCCCGGCCGGGAGCCGGCGGGCCAGCTGCGCGCGCACGACGATGCCGGTGAGCGTCTGGCCGAGCAGGTCGTGCAGGTCGCGGGCGATGCGCTCGCGCTCGGCGAGGGTCGAGAGGTGCTCGACCCTCGCCTGCTCGGCGGCGCTCTCCCGCTCCCGCCTGCGCTCGTCGGCGCACGCCCGCCCGACGATCCACACGCTCACCAGCGGCGGCAGCGTGCTGAGCAGCAGGTACGGCTG
>JAPLAT010000382.1 GCA_026393175.1 Pseudonocardiales bacterium | reverse complement strand
GACAGCGCCGCGGCGCCCGACACCGGGCCGACCGGCCGACCGGCCGGCCGGATCGTCGCGCAACGCGGCCTGTTCTTCGGCCCCACCCCCCGGGTGCCCGAGGACCTGTACGCGCGCGTCGAGCGCGGGGTGGCCCGCCGCCACCGCGACCGGGTGGAGCTGGGCCCGGGCAGCGCGGTGTCCACCAACACCTACTTCGGCCGGTTCCACGCCACCTACTGGCAGCGCTGGACCGACGTGCCGGAGCTCGAGGTCGACCTCGTCGTCGGCGGCAGCGGCCGCGTCCGGCTCATGGCCTCGGACACCAACAAGGTGTGGCGCATCGTCGACGCGCGCACCGTCGAGGGCGCCACGGCCGAGCCGGTGCGGCTGACCGGCCCGATCGACCGGTTCGTCGACGGCGGCGGTATGTGGCTGGAGATCACCACCGAGACCGGCGAGCTGACCGTCTCCGACGTGCGCTGGACCGTCCCGGCCGGCCGCCCGGTGCCGCGCACCGACGTCGTCATCTGCACGTTCAACCGGGTCGACGACTGCCTGAACACGCTGACCGCGCTGGCGGACGACCCGGAGGCGCTGGGCACCGTCGGCCGGGTGCAGGTGGTGGACCAGGGCACAGACCCGCTGGAGTCGCGGGAGCGGTTCGTGGAGGTCTCCGCGGCGCTGGGCGGGCACCTGCGCTACGTGCGCCAGCCCAACCTCGGCGGCGCGGGCGGCTTCACCCGCGGCCTGTTCGACGCCACCGCGGGCGACCCCGAGCAGCACTCCGACGTCCTGCTCATGGACGACGACGTGCTGCTGGAGCCGGAGATCCTGGTGCGGCTCACCGCGTTCGCGGCCAGCACCCGGCACCCGACGATCGTCGGCGGGCAGATGCTCAACCTGCTCCACCCCGCCCACCTGCACATCTCCGCCGAGTACGCCGACCCCGAGGACCTCAAGGTCGGCCTGCCCGTGCGCGGGGCGCTGAAGGAGGCCTACCTCCTCGGGCTGGACGAGCGCGACCTGCCGATCAACCAGGAACGGCGCGTCGACACCGAGTACAACGGCTGGTGGTCCTGCCTGATCCCGGCCGCGGTCGTGCGGGCGATCGGCTACCCGCTGCCGCTGTTCTTCCAGTGGGACGACATCGAGTTCGGCTACCGCGCCCGCGCCCACGGCTTCCCCACCGTCGCGCTGCCCGGCGCCGGCGTCTGGCACGCCGACTTCGGGTGGAAGGACTGGGACGAGTGGCACCGGTACTTCAACTTCCGCAACGGCCTCATCACCGCCTCGCTGCACACCGGGTTCTCCACCGCGCGGATCACCCGCCGGATCGGGACGCTGCTCTCCCAATACCTGGTGTCGATGCACTACGGGCTCGCGGCCACCCTGCTGCAGGCCGTGGAGGACTTCCTGGAGGGCCCGGAGATCCTGCGCGACGGCTCGGCCGCCGCGGCGGCGGAGATCCGGCGGATCCGCGCGGCCTACCCGGAGACCGTCGTGCACCCGATGAGCGAGCTGCCCCGGCACGCGCCGGACTTCCGCCAGGTCGAGGTCGTGCGCGACCAGGCGGGCGACGACGGCCCGGGCAGCCCGACCCTGACGTGGGCCAAGCGCGTCGCGTTCCTGCTCACCGACCGGGCGGCCCGCGAGACCGGGTTCGTCCCCGCCGGTGACGCGCACTGGTGGCACGTGTCGACGTTCCGCCGCGCCGTCGTCGCCGACATGGGCGAGACCGGGTTCCGGGTCCGCACCCGCGACCGCGCGAAGGCCCTGGAGCTGGCGAGGCGCGGCGTGCGCGTGGTGCGCCGGCTGCGCGACGAGGGCCCGGACGTGGCCCGGCGCTACCGCGACGCGACGGGCGGGCTCACCAGCCGGGCGAACTGGGCGCGGCTCTACGGCGTCGACGAGGGCTGACCCGCCGTGCGGCTGGTCCTCGTCCGCCACGCGGAGTGCCTCGGCAACGTCGACAAGTCGGCCTACACGCGGATCCCCGACCACGCGCTGCCGCTGACCCCGCACGGCGAGCGGCAGGCCCGCGCGGCAGGCCCCCGGCTGCGCGGCCTGCTCGGTGACAGGCCGTTCGGAGTGGTGGTGAGCCCGTACCGCCGCACGCTGCACAGCCTCGCGCTGTTCGACCTCGACCCGGCCTGGACCCGGCAGGAGCCGCGGCTGCGCGAGCAGGACTGGGGCAACCTGCAGGACGACGCGGGCCAGCGCACCCAGGAGGCCGAGCGCAATGCCTACGGCCACTTCTTCTACCGGCTCGCCCACGGCGAGTCCGGGGCGGACGTGGACGACCGGATCGCCGCGTTCCTCTCCGAGCTGTCCACCCACCCGCCGGGCGTCGACGCGCTGCTGCTCGTCACGCACGGGCTGACGATGCGGCTGCTCGCCCGCCGGGCCCTGAGCTGGTCGGTGGCCCTGTTCGAGTCCCTGTCCAACCCCGCGACCTGCGAGGACCGGGTCCTGAGCCGGGGCCCGGCCGGCTGGACGCTCGACCGCCCGTTCGCCCAGTGGCGGGCGGCGGAGGACGGCACGGAGCAGTAGCCCCCTGATCGCCACGAACGGCACCTCCGTCCACTCCAGGTGGACGGAGGTGCCGTTCGTCGTGGGGGGAGCCGGGGCCGCCGCTCAGTGCTTGTCGAACACCTCGCGGCCCCACGCCTCGCGGCTGGTCAGCTCGGGCAGCGCGGCCCGGTAGCGGCGGCGCAGCTCCGGCCAGGCCCGGCCGACCTCGCGGAGCTGGCGCACCGACGTCGCCATCATCTGCTTGAACAGGGCGGGGTCACGACGGCGGAAGGTGACGCCGCGGCCGTCGGGCGTGGACACCGTGGCGGAGTCCAGCCGCGACAGCACGAACCACTGCGCCTGCCGCGAGGGCACGTTGCGCTGGGGCACCACCGCGTGCGCCGGGTCGGGCGCCCGCAGGTTGTGCAGCACGCTCTGCACCAGGCCCTTGAGGATGGCCGGCTTCTTCGTCGGCGGCTCGGGGAAGGCCTGGGCGGCAAGCGCGTCGAGGTCGGACGGCGGCACCTGGGTGGCGGAGTCGAGCGGGCGCCCGTCGTCGTACTCGGCGCGGGTGGCCCGGATCTGCCCGAGCACCGTGGGCAGCGTCGGGAACAGCGCCTCGGGGCCGGCGAGGAAGTCGCGCAGCGCCATCTCCTGCAGCGCCATCGCCGAGTACTCCAGCAGCATGAGGTGGCGCAGCGAGCGCTTGACGGTGTCGAGGAGCAGCGCCCGCGGGTTCTCCGGCCCGTGCAGCGCGGCCGCGACGAACCGGTTGCGGTAGTGGAAGTAGGCCTGCCAGTCGCTGGTGTCGTCCTTCTCCAGGAACGACATGTGCCAGATCGCGATGCCCGGCACCGTGGCGGTGCGGTAGCCGCGGGAGCGGGCGCGCAGGCCGTACTCCGCGTCGTCCCACTTGATGAACAGCGGCAGCGGCAGGCCCAGGTCCTCGGCGACGGCGCGCGGGATCAGGCACATCCACCAGGCGTTGTAGTCGACGTCGGTGCGCCGGTGCAGCCACGGGGTCTGGCGCAGCGTGCGGTCGGCCAGGTCGTGGTGCGGCTCGGTGCCCGGGGCGTTGCGCCACAGGAACGCGTTGCGGTCGACGACCTCGCCCATCGTGGACAGCTGGGAGCGGGCCTGCAGCGACAGCATCTGCCCGCCGACGAGCATCGGGTCGCGGCTGTAGCGGGAGAAGGCGACGGCGCGCAGCACCGAGTCGGGCTCGAGCAGGATGTCGTCGTCCATGTAGAGGATCTGCTCGCACTCCGTGGAGGCGAGCGCCTCGTACATGATCCGGGCGTACCCGCCGGACCCGCCGAGGTTGGGCTGGTCGATGATCCGCAGCGTGTCGCCCAGCTTCGCGGCGACCTCGGCGAACCCGGGCTCGTCGCGCACCTTCTTCGTGCCCTGGTCCGGGATGATCACCGCCACCACGGAGGCCAGCACCAGCGGGTCCTCGGCTATCGCGTTCAGCGTGGCCACGCAGTCGGCGGGCCGGTTGAACGTCGGCATCCCGATGGTGACGGCCGCGGGCACCGGCGACTCCTCGGCGGCGTACCAGCCGCCGGAGCGCAGCACGAGCTCGCCGGAGTCGGTGGTGAGGTCGAACCAGTACCAGCCGCCGTCCTCGAACGGGCGCAGGTCCAGCGCCATGTCGATCTCGCCGACGCCGTCGACGACCTCGCCGCCGACGTAGATGTGCGAGCCGTCGGCCTTGGTGCGGTAGACGTCGACCCGCCCGCTGCCCGAGAGGTTCAGCCGCAGGTGGACCTCGGTCAGCCGCGACCAGTGCCGCCAGTACCCGGCGGCGAACGCGTTGAAGTACGCCCCGAACGACACCTCGCTCTGCTCGGGCACCAGCGCGGAGGTCCGCGACGTGACCCGCAGCCTGCGCGCGGTGGCCGCCGTGCCGAGCAGGGTGACCTCGCGCAACGGCGGGGCGCCGGGCAGCGGCGGCGGGGTGCCCAGCCGGACGCCGGTGCGCTCGTCCATGTAGAGCGAGCGGACGCTCATCGGGTCGCCCGTGCGCGGCAGGATCACCCGCTGGAGCAGGCCCGCGGTGGTGGCGGTCGGCATGGGGGCGGCCTTCTCGGCGGTCTGCGTCATCAGTCCTCGGCGCTGTCGGTGCCGGCGAGGGCCTTGCCCTCGCGGAAGTACGGGGCGATCCGGTTCTCGAACATCGTCAGCGCGGAGCCGATCGCCATGTGCATGTCGAGGTACTTGTAGGTGCCCAGCCGGCCGCCGAACAGCACGTTGGCGTTCGCGGTCTCCTTGCGGGCGAGCTCGCGGTAGCGGGCGAGCTTGGTGCGGTCCTCGGGGGTGTTCACCGGGTAGTACGGCTCGTCGCCGGGCTCGGCGAAGCGGGAGAACTCGCGGACGATCACCGTCTTGTCCGTCGGGTAGTCGCGCTCGGGGTGGAAGTGCCGGAACTCCAGGATGCGGGTGTAGGGCACCTCCTCGTCGTTGTAGTTGATCACGGTGGTGCCCTGGAAGTCGCCCACGTCGGTGAGCACCTCCTGCTCGAAGTCGAGCGTGCGCCACGACAGCGGGCCCTCGCTGTTGCCGAAATAGGCGTCGAGCGGGCCGGTGTAGACCGTGGGCGTGCCGGCCGGGATGCCGTCGCGGACGGCGAAGTAGTCGGTGTCGAGCCGGACGTCGATGTTGGGGTGGTCGGCCATCCGCTCCAGCCACGCGGTGTACCCGTCGACGGGCAGGCCCTCGTGGGTGTCGTTGAAGTAGCGGTTGTCGAACGTGTAGCGCACCGGCAGCCTGCTGATGATCGACGCGTCGAGCTGCGTCGGGTCGGTCTGCCACTGCTTGGCGGTGTAGCCCTTGACGAACGCCTCGTAGAGCGGGCGCCCGATGAGCGAGATCGCCTTCTCCTCGAGGTTGGCGGCGTCCTTCGTCTCGATCTCGCTCGACTGCTCGGCGATGAGCGCGCGCGCCTCGGCCGGGGTGTGCGAGCGGCCGAAGAACTGGTTGATCAGCGCCAGGTTCATCGGGAACGCGTAGACCTGGTCGGCCACCTTCGCGAACACCCGGTGCTGGTAGCCGGTGAAGGCGGTGAACCGGTTGCAGTACTCCCACACGCGCTCGTTGGAGGTGTGGAAGAGGTGCGCGCCGTAGCGGTGGACCTCGATCCCGGTCTCCGGCTCCCGCTCGGAGTAGGCGTTGCCGCCGATGTGCGACCGCCGCTCGAGCACCAGGACGCGCTTGTCCAGCTCGGCGGCGGCACGCTCGGCGACGGTCAGCCCGAAGAACCCGGAGCCGACGACGATGAGGTCGTAATCCGCGTAACCCACGGTCGCCGAGGGTAGCGGCGGGGTCAGAACGTGAGGATGCGCGGGGTGAGCCGCGGCTCGTCGAGCTCCTCGACCAGCCTGCGCTCGTAGGCCGGACGGACCAGGACGACCGCCCGCGGGTCGCCGTCGAGGATGCGGCGGGTGGCCGCCGCCGCGTACTCGACGCCCAGCGGGCCGCCGGGCAGCACGATCCGGGAGACGACGGCGTTGGCCTGCAGCGTCCAGGTGTCGGTGAGCGCGAGGTACCACTGCGCGGCCAGCACCGGGTTGACCCGCCCGTCGGTGGGCAGGTCCAGGTAGTAGGCGCGGCGGGCCGGCACGCCGGCCTCCTCGACGCGCTCCGCCAGGTCGGTCGTGGTGGCCGGGTCCTCCTGCTCCTCCAGCTGCGCGGCCCGCGCGGCCGCCCCGGGGGCCTGCGCGGGCAGCCCGATCTCGCGGCCGTCCGGCGCGGCCAGGCCGAACACCTGCGTCGCCGCCAGCACCAGCACCACCGCCGCGGCGCCGCGGCGGACCGGCCCGCCCACCCGGCGGCGCCGGCCGGCCAGCAGGGCCCGCGGCACGACCGCCAGCAGCGGCAGCACGATCGCCAGCGCCGTGGCGAACTTCAGGCCGTAGTAGGAGACCTCGCCGTTGACCAGCACCTGCGTCACGCCCAGCGGCACGGCGACGGCGATGCCGAGGACGGGGACGGCGGCGAGGCACGCGACGCGGGCGCGCCGGACCGCGAGCGCGGCGACCCCCAGCCCGAGCGCGACGGCCAGGACCATCCCGAGGTCCGGCCGTGCGATGCCGCCGAGGACGAGCAGCGGGTCCTCGGCGTCCACCCGCAGCAGGACGGCGGCGGTGCGGGCGAGGCAGGCCAGCACCAGCACGAGCAGCACCGCCGCGACGGCGGCCCGCCCGGGCGTCGCGGTCCAGCGGCCGCGGCGCGGCGGCAGCAGCACCGCGAGCACGGCGGGCAGCGCCAGCACGAGCAGCAGCACCCACCCGGTCGCGATGCCGACGACCGCGCCCCCGAGCGCGGCGAGGTGCAGCGGCATGACGACCCGCGCCATCGGCACGGCGACCAGCGCGCACGCGGCGACCAGCGCGCAGGCGACGAGGAAGTTGCCGAAGCCGTCGCGCAGCGCGACCGCCCCCGGCCCGAGCAGCAGGACGCTCGCGGCGAGCGCGGCGGCGGGGGCGGCGACGGCCGGGCGCCGGCGCAGCGCGGGCAGCGCGCACACCCCGGCGACGACGGTCAGCACGGCGCCGAGCACCACCACCGCGACGCCGCGGCCGTAGCCGAGCAGCTCCGCGGTGAGGTCGCCCGGCCGCGGGCCGGCGAGCAGTTCCTGCGCGCCCGCGACGGCGGCGTGGAAGCCCTGCGGGTAGCTGCCGAACTGCCACGTGCCCCCGCCCGACGGCGGCGGCAGCGCGTCGACGGTGACGCCGCGCAGCCGGGTGGAGTGCACCATCGAGAAGTGGGCGACGTGGTCCCACCCGGTCATGAACGCGCCCAGCACCTGCGCGGGCGCCCGGTCCACGAGCCACGGCCAGAGCGTCCACACGCCGAGCCCGAGCGTGACAGGCAGCATCAGGTCCACCGCGCGCGCCCGCGGGAGCAGCGCCCGCGCCCGCCGCAGCGGCCGCTCCCCCGCGCCCACCCAGGCGCCGAGCGCGGCGGCCAGCAGGACCAGCCCGACGGTCACCCGGCCGGTCGCGGCGAGCGGCACGGGCCACCACCACAGCAGCGGCGTCCAGCCCAGCAGCAGGCAGCCGGCGAGCAGCACCCGCCGGGTCAGCTCGCGCGAGGTGGGGACCAGCAGCACCAGCAGCACGGCGAGCACGAGGCCCGGGACGCCCTCGAGGACGCCGCCCGCCCGGCCCAGCGCGACGAGCGCGGCGGGGACGGCGGCGAGCACGAGCGCGCGGACGATCCGCCACGCCGCCGG
>JAPLAT010000549.1 GCA_026393175.1 Pseudonocardiales bacterium | reverse complement strand
CGACCGGGTGTGGTGGGACGGCGGTCCGACCGGCCTGTCGGACCGGCACTGCACAGACCCCGCGTCACCTCGCAGGGCGCCGGCGGTGTGCGCGGTGACCACCAGGTCTGCGAGGTAACCACGGGGTCTGCGAGGTGCGGGGCCTGCGGGATCAGACCACGCAGAACAGTCGTCCCGGCGGTGCCCCGTCTGCCGCCCGACTCGGCTGCGCCGACCACTGGCGCGGGGCCGCCGATCCGTCCGCCGTCCGACCGGCCCGTCGGACCGCACCTCGCAGACCCCGGGTCACGTCGCAGGGCGCCGGCGGTCTGCGCGGTGACCCCAGGGTCTGCGAGGTGCGGGCGGCGCGGGACCACTCGCCACCCGCGACGGGTCGGGCGCGGCCCGTGCGGCTCAGGCCGCGGGCCGGTCCGGGACCTCGACCGTGAAGCGTGCCCCCACCCCCGGCCCGGGGTCGAGGACGACCCGGCCGCCGTGGGCCTCGGCGATGGCCCGCACGATGGCCAGTCCCAGCCCGGCGCCGGTGCGGTGGCCCCCGGCGCCGCCGGACGCGCCGCGGGAGAAGCGCTCGAAGATCGTCGCGGCGTCCTCCGGCGGCACGCCCGGGCCGGTGTCGGCCACCCACACCGCGACGGTGCCACCGCCGGGCCCGGGCCGCCGGGCCGAGCCCAGCGCGATCGTCGCGCCGGGGCGGGTGTGCTGCACGGCGTTCTGCGCGAGCTGCAGGACGGCCTGGGTGATCCGCTGCGCGTCCAGCAGCACCTCGCCGTCCGCGCACGCCTCCAGCACCCACCTGCGGTCGCCCAGCGCCCGCACCTTCGCGTCGATGTCGCTGGTCAGCTCTGCGAGCTCGACGGGGGCGGGCTGCACGAAGTCGGGCCGCTCGGCCTTGGCCAGCACCAGCAGGTCCTCGACGATGCGGCTCATCCGGTCCAGCTCGTCGGTGCACAGCCGCACGGTCTCCGCCCGCTCGGCGGGGTCGTCGCCCATCAGCTCCAGGTGCCCGCGCACGATCGTGATCGGCGTGCGCAGCTCGTGGCCCGCGTCGTCGACGAACTCCCGCTGCGTCGCGAACGCGCGGGACAGCCGGTCGAGCATCGCGTTGAAGCGGTCGGCCAGCACCGACAGGTCGTCGCTGCCCGTGACCGGGATGCGCCGCGTGAGGTCGTCCTCGGTGATCTCCTCGGCGGTGCGGCGCACGAGCCGCAGCGGCGCCAGGATCTGGCCGGACACGATCCAGGACGCGACGCCGGCGAGCAGCAGCCCGACGGCGCTGACGACGGTCAGGGTGCGCACGGCCTCGTCGATGTCAGCGCGCTGCGGGGTCAGGAACTCGCCCACCACGAAGTAGCCGTCGACGACGGCGGCGTTGCGGTCGATCAGGGTCCGGCTCCACCGCACCGGGCCCCGCGCGGTCTGCACCTCGCCGGTGTCGGCGGGGGCGGCGAGGATCTCCGCCAGCACGGGCGGCGTCATCGCCTCCTGGTTCCGGGGCAGGCCCTGGGCCTGCGGCGACGTGCCGTCGGCGAACACCCCAACCTGCACCTCGTCGTCGCCGGGGCGCTGCCGCGACAGGTGCGTGCCCAGGAGATCGCCCGCGTCGGCGAACGGCTGCCCGGTGGTCGGGTCGACCCCGATCTCGGCGAAGGTGCGGAACTCCTGGTCCTCCTGCCGGAGCTCGGCGGTGATCTCGGCGTCGAGGTCGGCGAGCAGCAGGTTGCGGGTGACGAGGACGACCGACAGCAGCGCGACGGTGAGCAGCAGGAGCAGCCACGCCATGATCCGCGCGCGGGCGGGCAACCCGGTGCGCCGCCGGGCGGAGGTCACCGCCGGATCCTAGCCGTCGCGCTGCTCACGGACCGTGATCCGCTCGGCGGCGGGGCAGAGTAGGGTCCCCTCCGTGGACGAGGTCAGCGCCCCGCGCATCCCCGGGATCGACACGAGCACGCCCAGCGTGGCCCGCATGTACGACTACTACCTCGGCGGCAAGGACAACTTCGCCGTCGACCGCGAGGCCTGCGCGCAGCTCGACGCCGCCGCCCCCAGCACCGGGGCGCTGGCCGTCAACAACCGCAAGTTCCTCATCCGCGCGGTCCGCCACCTCGCCACGGAGTACGGCGTGCGGCAGTTCGTCGACCACGGGTCGGGCCTGCCCACCCAGGACAACGTGCACCAGGTCGCGCAGCGCATCGACCCGGCCGCGCGCGTGGTCTACATCGACTACGACCCGATCGTGCTCGCGCACGGCCGGGCCCTGCTCGCCGAGACCGACAGCACCACGGTGATCGGCGCCGACATGCGCGACACCGACGCCATCGTCGGCAACCCGGAGCTCCAGCGGCTGATCGACCTCACGCAGCCCACGGCCGCGCTGTACCTGTCGGTGCTGCACTGCATCCCCGACTCCGACGACCCCCGCGGCCTCATGCACCGCATGGTGGACGCGATGGCGCCGGGCAGCTTCGTCGTCGTCAGCCACCTCGTCAGCGACGACGCCGCGCTGCGCACCCGCATGACCGACTTCATGCTCACCGCCACCGGCGGCAACTGGGGCCGGGTGCGCACCGTCGAGGAGGTCGCGCCCTGGTTCGAGGGCCTCGAGCTGCTGGAGCCGGGCCTGGTCGAGGCGTCGCAGTGGCGCCCGGACCCCGACGACGCCCCCCAGCCGACGATGGAGTGGATCGAGTTCGCCGGGGTGGCGCGCAAGCCGCTCTGAGCGCGCTCAGCGCTCCAGCATCGCCCGCACCTGCGCGCCGCCGAACGTCGCCGCCACGGCCGGGTCCACCGGCACGGACGTGACGATCAGCGCGCCGGGGAACAGGTCCACCCGGCTCGCCGACGGGGTGAGCAGCACCCGCTCGCCGCGGTCCGGCGCGAGCGCGTCCGAGCCGTACGCGGTGGCGCCGCCCGTCCACACCGGCACGCCGGCGACGGCGCCCGCGCTCACCACGTGCGTGTGCCCGGCCAGCACCAGCCGGACGTCCGAGCCGGCCAGCACGCCGGCCAGCGCGGCGCGGTCGGCCGCCCGCAGCTCGATCGCCGCGGTCAGCGGCAGCGCGGTCGGCAGCGGCGGGTGGTGCAGCGCGAGCACCGTGCCGTCCGGCGCGGGGACGGACAGCTCCTCGGCCAGGGCGGCGAGCCGCTCGGGATGCAGCGCCCCCGTCGACCGCCCGGGGACCGTCGTGTCGAGCACGACGACCCGCAGCCCGCCGAGGCGGTGCACGGTGTCGAGCGGCTCGTCGGTCGGGGGCAGGCCCAGCAGGTGCTCGCGCAGCGCCGCGCGGCGGTCGTGGTTCCCGGCGGCGACGACGACCTCGGCGCCCAGCCGCGCCGCCACCGGCCCGACCATCGCCCGGAACCGCGCGTAGCTCGCCGCGTCGCCGCCGTCGGCGATGTCACCGGTGACCACGAGCGCCGCGGGTCGCACCCCCGACGCCTCGACGGCCGCGAGCGTGCGGGCGAGCGCGGCCCCGGTGTCGAGGCGTCCGCGCAGCAGCGCGCCCTCGGGCACGAGGTGCGGGTCGGAGATCTGGACCAGCGTGTGCGTCGGCTCCACGCGGGCATCGTGCCCGCCGCTCACCAGTTCGACGGGGCGTAGTCCTTGAGGAAGCAGCCGTGCACGTCCTCGCCCGCCTCGCCGCGGACGATCGGGTCGTAGACGCGCGCGGCGCCGTCGACGAGGTCGAGGGGCGCGTGGAAGCCCTCCTCGGCCAGCCGCAGCTTCGTCGGGTGCGGGCGCTCGTCGGTGATCCACCCGGTGTCGACGGCGGTCATGAGGATGCCGTCGCTGGCCAGCATCTCCGCGGCGCTGGTGCGGGTGAGCATGTTCAGCGCGGCCTTGGCCATGTTGGTGTGCGGGTGGCCCGCGCCCTTGTAGGCGCGGTGGAACTGGCCCTCCATCGCGCTGACGTTGACCACGTACGTGCGCCGGGCCGCGGACGCGGCCAGCGCCGGGCGCAGCCTGCTGATCAGCAGGAACGGCGCCGTCTGGTTGCACAGCTGCACCTCGAGCAGCTCCAGGGGGTCGATCTCGTGCACCCGCTGGGTCCAGCTGTTGACCGGGGCGGTGTCGGGGAGCAGGCCGCCCGCGTCGATCGCGGTGCCCGCCGCGATGCGGGCCGGGGAGGCGCTGCGGGCGACCAGCGCGTCGGAGAGCGCGGGCGCGTCGATGCCCAGGCCGGACGTCAGCGCGGCCGGGTGCGCGGCGCTCACCTGGTCGAACGTGATCACCTCGACCAGCTCCGGCGGGGCGGGCGCCCGTCGCTCGGCCTCGACGAGCGCGCTGTAGGAGCCGGGGGAGCGGCGGACGGTCTGCGCGGCGTTGTTGATGAGGATGTCCAGCGGCCCCTGGGCGGCGACGCTGTCGGCCAGTGCCACGACCCGGGCCGGGTCGCGCAGGTCCACCCCGACGACGCGCAGCCGGTGCAGCCAGTCCGCGCTGTCGGGCATCGCGGCGAACCGGCGCACCGCGTCGTGCGGGAACCGCGTGGTGATGGTGGTGTGCGCGCCGTCGCGGAGCAGGCGCAGCGCGATGTACATCCCGATCTTCGCGCGGCCGCCGGTGAGCAGCGCGCGGCGGCCGGTGAGGTCGGTGCGGGCGTCGCGGCGGCTGCGGTTCAGCTCCGCGCACGGCGGGCAGAGCTGGTGGTAGAACGCGTCGACGAGCGTGTACCGCCGCTTGCACGTGTAGCAGGCGCGGGGCCGCCGCAGCGTGCCCGCGGTGGCCCCGGCCGCCCGCGACACCAGCGGCAGCCCGGCCGTCTCGTCGTCGATCCGGCCCGGGGCGCCGGTGGCCGTGGCCGCCGTGACGGCGGCGTCGGCGGCGGCCACGGCCTCGCGCTTGGCGGAGCGCCGGGCGAGCTTCACCGACTTCCACAGCCCCGCGGTCGCCCGCCGCACGGCGACCGCGTCGGGGTGCTCGGGATCGAGCTCGGTGACGGCGCCGAGGACCCGCAGGCAGGTCGCGAGGTCGGCGGCGGGGATCTCGGGCACCCGACGAGGGTACTTCGGGCCCGCTCAGGCCCCCGCGTCGTCCTCGATCTCGGCCAGCGCCTTGCGGGCCTGCTCCAGCTCGGCCTCCAGCGCCGCGACGCGGG
>JAPLAT010000675.1 GCA_026393175.1 Pseudonocardiales bacterium | reverse complement strand
ACCGGCGCCCGGTGTACCCGAGCGGCTGCGGGCCCGACGGCGCCGGGCCGAACCCCGGGCCCGGCGGCAGCGCCAGCACCGTGTGCGAGACGGGCTCGGCCACCGCCCCGACCAGGGCCGGGACCGGGGCGAGCGCCGCCGCGGCGGCCGCGGCGAACGCGCCCGCCGTGGCCTGGCGGTCCTCGGGCCGCTTGGCCATGCCGAGGGCGATCACGTCGGCCAGGGCGGCCGGGACGTCGGCGCGCAGCGAGCGCGGCGGGGCGAGCGTCAGGTGGGCGTGCATGAGCACCGGGCCGGTGCCGCGGAACGGCGGGGCGCCGTCGAGCAGCTCGGCGAGCACGCAGGTCAGCGAGTAGACGTCGGCGCGGTGGTCGACCCGCCCGCCGAGGAACCGCTCCGGGGCCATGTAGCCCAGCGTGCCGACGGTGGCGCCGGTGGCGGTCAGCGAGCCCTCGCCGTCGACGGCCCGGGCGACGCCGAAGTCGGCCAGGTAGGCGAACTCGGCCCCGAGCGGGCCGGTGAGCAGCACGTTGGCCGGCTTCACATCGCGGTGCAGCAGGCCGGCGGCGTGCGCGGCGTCCAGGGCCGACGCCACCTGCGCGACGATCGCGACGGCGCGCGCCGGGGCCATCGGGCCGTCGTCGTGCAGCGCGGTGGCCAGGTCGCGGCCCTCGACGAGGCGCATGTCCAGGTAGAGGCGGCCGTCGATCTCGCCGACGTCGTGGATCGGGATGACGTGCGGCTCGGACAGCCGGGCCGCCATGCTCGCCTCGGCGCGGAACCGCGCGCGGTACTCCGCGTCGGCGGCGAGGTGCGCGGGCAGGCGCTTCACCGCCACGACCCGGTCGTGGACGGTGTCGACCGCCCGGAAGACCTCGCCCATCCCGCCTCGTCCGATCAGCTGCTCCAACCGGTAGCGCCCGAACTGCTCCATGACCTGTTCCTCCATCGCTTCTCTGCTGAGGAGGAGTCCGCGTCGGGGCGCGGGGTTTCACCGGGAGCCCTACGTTCGTGAGGTGGAACTCGACGGGGCACGGGTGCTGGTGGCGGGCGCGAGCGGGGTGCTGGGCGGCGGGATCGCCCGCGCGCTGCGGGAGGCGGGGGCGCGGGTGGTCGCCGCCGGGCGCGACCGGGACCGGCTCGAGGGCGAGCACGTCCTCACGTTCGAGGCGCTCGACCTGGAGCGCTGCGCCGCCGTCGTCGACGAGGCGGCCGATCACCTCGGCGGGCTGGACGTGCTGGTCGTCGCGTTCGGGGTGGCGGCGTTCGGCCCGGCCGAGGAGGCCGACGACGTGCTGGCCGAGCACCTGCTCACCGTCAACACGCTGGCGCCGATGGCGATGGTCCGCGCCGCCGTGCCGCGGATGGAGGGGTCCGGGACCGTCGCGGTGCTCAGCGCGATCCTCGCCGACGTCCCCACGGCCGGGATGGCGGCCTACTCGGCGAGCAAGGCCGGGCTGTCCGCGTGGCTCACGGCGCTGCGGCTGGAGCAGCGGCGCAAGGGCGTCACGGTGTTCGACGTGCGGCCGCCGCACATCGAGACGGGGCTCGCCGACCGGGCGATCGCCGGGCAGGCCCCGCCGATGAAGGCGGGCGCCACCGCCGACGAGCTGGTCGGGCTCGTCGTCGACGGCATCCGGACCGGGCGCCGGGAGCTGTCCTACGACCTGCGGGCCGGGGCCTTCACAGGGCGTTGATCCAGTTCCGCAGGAGCTGGGCCCCCGCGTCGCCGGACTTCTCCGGGTGGAACTGCGTGGCCGACAGCGGCCCGTTCTCCACCGCCGCGACGAAGTCCTCGCCGTGGTGGGCCCAGGTGACCAGCGGGGGCCGCAGCACCTCGGAGGGCTCCAGCTCCCAGCGGCGCACGCCGAAGGAGTGCACGAAGTAGAACCGGGTGTCGGCGTCGAGCCCGGCGAACAGGGTGCTGCCGGCCGGGGTGCGGACGGTGTTCCAGCCCATGTGCGGCAGCACGTCGGCCTTGATCCGCTCGACGGTGCCGGGCCACTGCCCGCAGCCCTCGGTGCGCTCGCCCCACTCCACGCCGAGGTCGAACAGCACCTGCATGCCCACGCAGATGCCGAGCACCGGGCGGCCCCCGGCCAGGCGGCGCTCGATGATCCGCGGCCCGCCGACGGACGCGAGCCCGCCCATGCACGCCGCGAACGCGCCGACGCCGGGCACGACGAGCCCGTCGGCGTCCATGGCGGCCTGCGGGTCGGCGGTGACGGTGACGTCGGCGCCCGCGCGCTGCAGGGCACGCTCCGCCGACCGCAGGTTGCCCGACCCGTAGTCCAGCACGACGATCCGCCTCACGGTCACCAGGGTAACCGGCTCAGGTCGCCCACCCGCCGTCGGCGGCGTCCCCGAGCAGGGCGGCGAGCCGGGCGTGCTCGACACCGGGCAGCCGTGCGCACAGCTCCTCGTCGAGCCGCCGCACCACGGCGACGGCGTCGTCGAGCCGCTCCCGCCCCGCGCCGGTCAGCCGGGTGCGGATGGCGCCGCGCGGACCGGTGCGCTCCCGGGTGACCAGACCCGAGGAGGCGAGCCCGTCGAGCAGGGGGCCGACGCTCTGCGGCGTGATGAGGATCGCCCGCGCGAGCGCGGCGGCCGAGACGTCCGGGCGGGCCGCCAGCTGGAACAGCGCGGAGAACCCCGTCGGTGTGAGCCCCAGCGGGGCGAGGTCGCGCTCCATCCGCCGCCCGAGCACGTGCGCGAGGCGCACCACGGCGTAGCCGAGGACGGGCCCGGAGCCCCATCCCCCGTCGGTGTCGTCCACCCCGACACGCTACCGGGCTCGACCACCACCATAAGGTGCCTTACGATGGACGCGTGATCACCCCTGACCTCGTCCGCTCCACCCGCACCCTGACGACCTGGACCGTGGCCCTGCTGTGCTGGTGGGGTTTCGGCAACCTGTACGAGCTGAACGGGGCGATCGGCGCCCTGCTGCGCGGTCCTCAGCCCGGGTCGCTCGTCGGGCCCTTCGACCCGGGGAGTCCCTTCTACTACTTCGTGCCCGCCAGCCCGCTGGCGCTCGTGCTCGCCGTCGTCCTCGCGGCACGCACCCGCGGGGCCCCGCGCGAGGTCGCCCGCCGCACCCGCGCCGCGGCGGTGCTCGTCGCCGTCGCCGCCGCCGCGACCGCGGTGCTGGTGAGCTCGGTGAACCCGCAGTTCCGCACGCCCGACGGCGACGGGCTCCCCGCACTGACGCTCGTCTGGCTGGCCGGGAACACCCTGCGGATCGTCTGCGTCGGCCTGGCCTGCCACCTGCTGCTCGCGTGGCGGCGGGTCGAGATGCTCGCGGTGGCCCCCGCGAGGTGACGGCCCGGTGGGCGCTCGCGGGCTACGGGGACCCGGTCACCTGCACGCCGAGCGCGTCGAGCACCGCCGCGCCCAGCGCGACCTGCTGGTCCGCGCCGATCCGCGCGCCGCGCAGCGAGAGCGCGCCACGGACGTCGTCGAGCACCGAGCCGTGCAGGTGCGCCCCCGCGAGCCCGGCCCGGTCGAGGTCGGCTCCGGTGAGGTCGCAGCCCAGCAGCGCGACGTCGGTGCCGGAGAACTCGTACAGGTCGGCCCCGCGCAGCCCGGTGCCCTCCATGCGCAGGAACCGGGCCGAGGCCATGCGCAGGTTGAGCAGGTCGGCGCGCGAGTCCGTGACGGTGACGTCGCGCAGGGTCGCCCCGGCGAGGACGAGCCCGGTCAACCGGCAGCCGTCGAAGACCACCCGCTCCAGCACCGCCCGGTCGAGCACCGCCCCGGACAGGTCGCAGCGCAGGAACACCGCGTCGCGCACGTGCAGCCCGGGGAACGAGCGGCCGGACAGGTCCGTCCCGTCGAACCGGCTCTCCCGGATCTCGACGTCGGGCACCACCTCGCCCGCGCCCAAGCCCGCCATCGCCGCCACCCCGTCCCACACGGCCCCGGGCTCCAGCACCCCCGGCGCGGGCACGAACCGGGGCGGCTGCTCCGGGCGGTCGGGGGCGGTCTTGCGGCGGGCGCGTGGGGGCACGCCCGGGACCGTACGGACCCCCTCCGACGCTCCCGGACGCCGTCCCCGCCCGCGCCCACGAGCGCCACCCACGCCCCGCGGCGCAGCCCCCGGCCCACCGCCCGGCGCCCGCGGCGCGCCGGG
>JAPLAT010000381.1 GCA_026393175.1 Pseudonocardiales bacterium | reverse complement strand
CGCCCGGCGAGGAAGGCGACGATGTCCTCGACCGCCTCGGTGTAGAAGACCTCGTAGGTGCGCCGGGTGACGTAGCCCAGGTGCGGTGTGGCGAGCACCGTCGGCATGGTGCGGAACGGGTGGTCGGCGGGCAGCGGCTCGACGTCGAACACGTCCAGCGCCGCCCCGGCGATCGCCCCCCGCCGCAGGGCGTCCACCAGCGCCCGCTCGTCCACGATCGCGGCCCGCGAGGTGTTCACCAGGTACGAGGTCGGCCGCATCAGGGCGAGCTCGGGCGCGCCCACCAGCCCGCGGCTCCGGTCGCCCAGGACGAGGTGGACGGTGAGCACGTCCGCGGCCGCCATCAGCTCGGCGAGCCCGCCGGCGCGCCGGACCCCGGCCCGGGCGGCGGTCTCCTCGGTGAGGTTGCTGCTCCAGGCGACGACGTCCATGCCGAACGCGAGCCCGATCCGGGCGACCTGCGTGCCGATCCGGCCCAGCCCCAGCACGCCGAGGGTGGCGCCGGCGAGGTCGGTGCCCAGGGTGCTCTGCCACGGCCCGCCCGCGCGCAGCGCCGCGTTCTCCGGCACCACGCCGCGGGCCAGCCCGAGGATCAGCGCCCAGGTCAGCTCAACGGTCCCGGTCGCCACGCCGCCCGTGCCGCACACGACGACCCCGTGCTCGGCGGCCGCGGCCAGGTCCACCGACGCGTTGCGCATCCCCGTCGTGACCAGCAGCCGCAGCCTCGGCAGCCGGGCCAGCACCGACCGCGGGAACGGCGTGCGCTCCCGCATGACCACCACGATCTCGTGGTCGCGGAGCGCCTCGACCAGCGCGTCCTCGTCGGCGAGGTGCTCGTGCAGGACGTCGACGTCGACGTCCCCGGCGAGCGGGCTCCAGTCCGCTACGCTCGTCGCCACCCGCTGGTAGTCGTCGAGCACGGCACAGCGCAGGGCCACGGGTCCTCCTGGGGTCACGGCCGGGGGTGCCCCCACCCCATCACGCCACGTTCCGCCCCGCGTGCGCGCCCGCCGGGTCGAGCAGGGCGTCGGTCAGCGCCCCGGGGGCGGTGACCATGGCCTCGTGCCCGGTGGCGACCTCGAGCACCGGCCAGCCGGCCGCCCTGGCCCGGTCGGCGTGCGGGGTGAACACCCGCATCCAGTCGGTGCACTCGACGAACGTGGCCGGGACGTCCTCGTGGGCCCCGGTCAGGGCCAGGGGCTCGGTGTAGCTCAGCCACGGGTGCGGGGTGAGCCGCGGGGTCAGCCAGGCGAGGTCGGCCGGCTCGGTGACGCCCAGCACCTCCAGCGACCGCACGGGGATGAGCCAGCCGTGGCCGGGCCCGGCCACGGCCTCCCGGTAGTGCCCGGCGACGGTGGGCGGCAGCAGGTCGATCGCGGCCTCGCCGTCGCGGCCGACGAACGCGTCGAGGTGCACGCGGCGGGCGATCCGGTCGGGCCGCTGGTCCGCCACGGCGGTGACGACCTGGCCGGCGTAGCTGTGCCCGACGAGGACGACGTCGCGCAGGTCCTCGGCGTCGAGCAGGGCGACGACGTCGCGGGTGTGGGTGTGCAGGCCGACCCCGGGGTGCAGCAGGTGGGCGCGGTCGCTGACCCCGGTGAGCGTGGGGGCCAGGACGTCGTGGCCCGCGGCCCGCAGCCGCCCGGCCACCCGGCCCCAGACCCAGCCGCCGTGCCAGGCGCCGTGCAGGAGGACGAAGGTCGTCATGTCACTGCTCCTGGGGGTGGGTGGCGACGGCCTCCACCGTGATGTCCAGCCACGGGAACATCGGCAGGGACGCGAGCACGTCGTGCAGCTCCGTCGCGTCGCCCACCTCGTAGAGCCCGACGGTGGCGTTGCGCCCCGGCACGCGCCAGAGCCGCTTGAGGATGCCGGCGGCGCGGAGCTCGTCGGCCCGGGCGCGCTCGCCCTTCTTCAGCCGGGCGCGCTCCTCCTCGGGGGTGTCGGGGGGCAGGGTGTTCTGCGCGCGCACCAGGAACTCCATCGTCGGTCCCCTCACCAGAGCTTCTCGGACGCGATCTCGGCCCCGGCGACGAGGGAGCGGAGCTTCTCCCAGGCCAGCTCGGGGTGCACCCCGCCCCAGCCGGCGAACGTGCCGAACCCGCAGTCGGTGCCGGCCATGACGCGCTCGCGCCCGACGATGTCGGTGTAGCGCAGGATCCGCTCCGCGACGAGCCCCGGGTGCTCCACGAAGTTGGTCGTGGTGTCGATGACGCCGGGGCAGAACACGGTGTCGTCGGGGATCTTCGCCGCGGCCCAGCCCGCCCAGTCGTGCCCGTGGCGGGGGTTCGCGGCCTCGCACACGACGGTGGCCGGCTTCGCCCGCAGCACGAGGTCGGCGACCTTCTCCACGGCGATGTCGAACGTGTGCGGGCCCTCGTAGTTGCCCCAGCACAGGTGGATGCGGGCGCGCTCGGCCGGCACGTCGCGCAGGGCGTGGTCGAGCACCTCGACCAGCACCTCGGCCCGCGCCAGGAACTGCGCGTCGGTGAGGTCCTTGTACTTGTTGTGCCGCCCCATGCCCAGGTCGGGCGCGTCGATCTGCAGGTCGAAGCCGGCGGCGACGATCGCGTCGTACTCGGTCTTCAGGGCGGCGGCGATCGCGTCGAGGTAGGCGTCCTCGTCGCGGTAGTACTCGTTCGGCTGGAACAGCGCGACGATGCCGGGGGAGGGGGCGTTCATGAAGGCCCCCGCCACGCCGGTGGCGTCGACGGCGGCCCGCAGCGTGGCGAGGTCGGTGTCGAGCGGGCCGCGGTCGGTGTAGGCGATCGGGGCCCGGCAGATCGGCCGCAGGTAGGACACGGTGGCCCCGGAGCGGTGCAGCTGCTCCTTGTACTCGGGATAGGCGTCCAGGTCGGCGGGCGTGGCGCGGGGGGCGTCGCCGATCTCGAAGCCGCTCATCCGGTGCCGCAGGTAGGTGGCGTAGCCGATCTTGCTCATCTCGCCGTCGCTGACGACGTCGATGCCGGTGTCGGCCTGGCGCCGCACCTGGTCGTGCACCGAGCGCTCCACGAGCCGGGCCAGCTCCGCGGCGTCCGCGGGCTCGCCGCGGTCGTGCGCGTTCATCAGCGCCAGGAGGTCGGGCGGGCGGGGAAGGCTGCCCACGTGCGTGGTGCGGATGCGGTCGGTCACGGCCGGCCTCCTGCGGGGGTCGGGGGTGGGGTGCGGGGCGGTGCCCGTCACCACTGCTGGGGGTGCAGGGTCGCGTCGAGCTGCTGCAGCGCGCTGACCACGCTCATCAGGTGGGCGCGCATGGTCTGCTCGGCGAGGTCGGGATCGCCCGCGCAGACGGTCTCGATCACCTCGAGGTGCTCGGTGAGCCCGACCGACGGCCGGCCGGGCAGCAGCGCGACGGTGTAGTGGTAGCGCACGCTCTGGGTGCGCAGCCGGTCGAGCATGCGGCCCGCGGTGTCGTGCGCGGAGATCTCGCGGACCGCGTGGTGGACGTCCTGGTTGATCCGCGTGTAGCCCATGAGGTCGGCGTTCTCGACGGCGACGCGCAGGTCCTCGCCCAGCGCGCGCAGCCGGGTGCGGTCGTCGGCCGTGGCGCGCTGCGCGGCCTTCGCGGCGCACAGGCCCTCGACGACGGCGCGCGCCTCGGTGATCTCGACGGCCTCGTCGAGGGAGATCGGCCGCACCCGGGCGCCGCGGTTGCGCTCGCGCTGCACGATGCCCTCGTTCTCCAGCTGGGCCAGCGCGGTGCGCACGGCGCCGCGCGAGGCGCGGTAGAGCGACACGAGGTCGGCCTCCGGCAACCGTTGGCCGGGCGCGTAGCTGCCGCGCATGATGCCCTCGCGGACGGCGGTGACGACGACCTCGACGGCACCGGCCGACCCGTCCTCGGGCGCCGGGGCGGCGCCCGTCTCCATGCCAGCGGTCATCGCCGTCCTCTCGTCCCGCGCCGCGGCTGCGGCGTCCCCCGGTTCGGCAGCATAACTGGTCCCACGATTGTTAACAATCTGGTTGCCACGATGGCTCACGCGTGGTTATGGTCCCGGTCACCACCAGGTCGCCGGGAGGACACGTGGATCCAGCAGGGACCGGAGCAGCACCGACCGGGACGGACGCCAGGGGATCGGGCCCGCGCCTCGTCGTCGTGAGCGCCCACGCCGCGGACTTCGTCTGGCGCGCGGGCGGCGCGATCGCCCGGTGCGCGGCGGAGGGCGGGGCGGTCACGGTCCTGTGCCTGAGCTTCGGCGAGCGTGGGGAGTCCGCGGCGCTGTGGCGCGACGAGGGCGCGACGCTGGAGTCGGTCAAGGCGGCGCGGGCCGAGGAGGCCGCGGCCGCGGCGGAGACCCTGGGCGCGCGGATCGAGTTCTTCGACGCGGGGGACTACCCGCTGCGGCCCACCGTCGAGCTGGAGGACGCGCTCGTCGCGCGGTTCCGGGCGCTGGCGCCGACGCTGCTGCTCACCCACGCCGAGCGCGACCCCTACAACCTCGACCACGCCCTGACCCACGAGCTCGTGCTCCGGGCCCGGATGATCGCCCAGGCGCACGGCCTGCCCGACCGCTCCACCCCGGTGCTGGGCGCCACGCAGGTGATGGCGTTCGAGCCGCACCAGCCCGAGCAGTGCGGCTTCGTGCCGGACAACCTGCTCGACATCACCGCGGTGTTCGACCGCAAGCAGGCCGCGATGAAGTGCATGGACGGCGCGCAGGGCCACCTGGTGTCCTACTACGAGGACCTAGCGCGCCGGCGCGGCGTGCAGGCCGTGCGCAACGGCGCGCCGCGCTCGGTCACCCACGCCGAGGCGTTCCAGCAGGTCTTCCCGCATGTCGGGGGGATCTGGTGAAGCACGTGGTGGTGCGCAGCACCCTGGCCCCGGACGCCACCGCGGTGGCCGAGCTGGCCCGCCAGGGCGTGGCCACCGTGCACGAGGCGCAGGGCAGGCGCGGGCTGCTGGGCCCGCAGGTCGTCGCCCGCCAGGACGGCGCCGCGATCGCCGGCCGCGCGGTCACCGTGCTCTCCCACCCCGGCGACAACCTCATGGTGCACGCCGCGGTCGAGCAGTGCGGCCCCGGCGACGTGCTGGTGATCGCGACGACGTCGGAGAGCACCGACGGCATGGTCGGGGACCTGCTCGCCGTGTCGCTGCGCGCCCGCGGGGTGGTCGGCCTCGTCACCGGCGGCGGCGTGCGCGACCTGGCGGAGCTGCGCCGGATCGGGTTCCCGGTGTGGTCGCGGGCGGTGCACGCCCAGGGGACGGTCAAGAACACCCCGGGGTCGGTGAACGTGCCGGTCGTCGTGGCCGGGGCGGCGGTGTCGCCCGGCGACGTGGTCGTCGCCGACGACGACGGCGTCGTGGTCGTCGCGCGCACCGAGGCCGCGGAGGTCGCGGCGGCCGGGCTCGCCCGGCTGCGCGCCGAGGAGGCCAAGCGCGCCCGGCTGGCCGCGGGCGAGCTGGGCCTGGACATGTACGGCCTGCGGGCGGAGCTGGAGCGGATGGGCGTGACGTACGTGGAGTCGACGAGGGATGCGGGGCAGGACCATGGCTGAGATCGTCGCCGCCGCGGCGGCTGTGCACGCCCCGCAGCTGCTCTCGCGGCCCCCGCACGAGGACCCCGCCAAGCTCGACGGCAGCACCGACGCCCTGCGCGCGTTCGGCCGCGTCCTCGACGAGACCGCACCCGACGCGCTGCTGGTCATCGGGATCGACCACCTGGAGACGTTCTGGCTGGAGGCGGTCCCCACCTTCACGCTGATCCTCTCGCCCGAGGCCGACGCGCACTACATGCAGACCCGGCGGCAGGTGCCGGTGCACACCGACCTGGCCGCGCACCTGCTGCACGGCGTGGTCCGCCGCGACGTCGACCTCACCTACTCCCAGGACGCGGTGCTCGGGCACGCCTTCCTCACCCCGTTCCAGTACGTGCTGGGCGACCGGGACATCCCGGTGGTGCCGCTGCTGGTCAACGCCTACCTGCCGCCGCTGCCCAGCCCGCGGCGCTGCTTCACCCTCGGCCGCACGATCGCCGGGGCGCTGGCCGACCGGCCCGAGCGCCTCGCCGTGCTGGCCAGCGGCGGCATGTCGCACTTCCCGGGCACCGCGCGCTACACCGCCCCGCAGTTCTCCTTCGACGAGTGGGTGCTGCAGGAGGTCGCGGCCGGGCGGTTCGAGGAGCTGCTCGACCTCACCCCGGTGCAGCTGGACGAGGTCGGCGAGTCCGAGCTGCTGACCTGGTTCGTCATGCTGGGGATCCTCGCCGGCTCCGGGCAGAGCGTCCCCGGGTCGCTGCTGAGCTACCAGCACCTGTCCCACCACGGCCACGGCGTCGTGCAGTTCGTCCCGCCGGTGCCCCCGGGCACGGCGGCGAACGTGGACGAGCCGCTGGCCAGCCCCGTGCCGCGGTTCGGCGGCCACGAGTTCACCCAGACCGACTTCGTCTACTACCGGTTCCCGGAGCCCGCGAGCTTCCCGCTCAACCGGCTGCTGCACCGGATCATCACCGACCAGGGGCTGCGGCGGGAGTTCGTCGCCGACCCCGCCGCCGTCGCCGACGCCGCCGGGCTCTCGGCCGAGCAGCGCGCGGCGCTGCTGGCCGACGGCTTCGACCGGCTCACCTCCGTCGGGGCGCACCCCCTGCTCGCCCTGTCCGCCCGCCAGGTCACCGACCTGGAGCGGGGGGCCCTGCAGGACCTCACCCCACCGACCTGACCGACCCGTCCACGGACCACCACACTCAGAGAGGCCGACGATGCTCTCAGCACAGGACAACGAGCTCCTGACCCGCGTGGGGCCGGGTACCCCCATGGGCGAGCTGCTGCGCCGCTACTGGACGCCCGCACTGCTCGTCTCCGAGGCCCCGACGCCCGACAGCGACCCGGTCCGCGTCCGGCTGATCGGCGAGGACCTCGTCGCGTTCCGTGACACCGAGGGCCGCCTGGGCCTGGTCGGCGAGAACTGCCCGCACCGCGGGGCCTCGCTGTTCTTCGGCCGCAACGAGGAGTGCGGGCTGCGCTGCCCGTACCACGGCTGGAAGTTCGACGTGGACGGCCGGTGCGTCGACATGCCCAGCGAGCCGCCGCAGAGCGTGTTCAAGGACAAGGTGACGCTCAAGGCGTACCCGACGCACGAGTCGGGCGGCATCGTGTGGACCTACATGGGCCCCGAGGAGCACCGCCCGCCGTTCCGCGACTTCGGCACCGAGACCCTCGAGCGCGAGCTCGTCTCCGCGACCAAGCTGCACACCACGTGCAACTGGGTGCAGGCGATGGAGGGCAACCTCGACACCAGCCACATCTCCTGGCTGCACCAGTGGGACGGCGTCGACCAGATCCCCGACGACGGCAGCGACAAGCCCGGCTACCCGACCAACGCGATGTCGTGGAAGTTCTGGCGCCACGACCGCGCGCCGCGCCTGGAGATCGAGGACACCTGGTACGGCTTCAAGTACGTCGGGATCCGGGAGACCCCCGCCGGGCACACCCACGTGCGGATGAGCGCGTTCTGCTACCCGTACAACACGGTGATCGCGACGGTCCCGTTCGGCACCCAGCACGGCCTGTTCGTGCCGGCCGACGACCACAACACCTGGCGCTACAGCTTCACCACGCGCGACCACGGCGACATCGCCGAGGTCGGCGGGGAGAACCTGTTCGCGCTCTCGCCCTTCGAGTTCGGGCCCTCCGAGGTGGACCGCAACGGGATCATCCCGCGCCGCTACACCGCCGAGAACGACTACGGCATCAACCGCGAGGAGCAGCGCCACCTCACCTACTCCGGGGTGCGGGAGTTCATCAGCCAGGACTTCATGGTCACCGAGTCGATGGGCGCGATCTACGACCGCACCCAGGAGCGGCTGGGCACCTCGGACAAGGCGATCATCCGGATGCGCCGGCTGCTCATGGCCGCGGCGAAGAAGGTGGCCGCGGGCGAGCCCGCCCCGGCCGTCGACGGCGGGCTGGACTACCGGTCGATCCGGTCGGCGGAGAAGATCCTCGCCGAGGGCGAGGACTGGCGCGAGCTCGGCACGGACGCGGACCCGATGGTGCAGCGCTACGACGCCGGCTCGGTCCGCACGCCCGTCGCCGGATCCTGAGGGAGCCGGGATGACCTACGTCATCGGAGCGGCCTGCGTCGACGTCATGGACCGCAGCTGCGTCGACGTCTGCCCGGTCGACTGCATCTACACCGGCGGGCGCAAGCTCTACATCAACCCGGCCGAGTGCATCGAGTGCGGGGCGTGCGAGCCCGAGTGCCCGGTCGACTCGATCGTGCTGGAGCAGGCGCTGCTCGGCGAGGGCGCGGCGGCGGAGGAGATCGCGCACGTCGCGGACAACGCCGCCTTCTTCTACGACGTGCTGCCCGGCCGCGACGCCGCGCTCGGCGACCCCGGCGGGGCCGCCGCGCTCGGCCCGGTGGCCGCGGACACCCCGCTCGTCGCGGCGCTGCCGGCGCGGGAGAGCTGAGGCCGCCGTGGCGGACACCATGGCCGTCCCCGCGGTCGCCGTCCCGGCGACCGCGGCCGCCCCGGGACCGGGACGGGGCCGCCGCGCGGGGCGCCGCGCCGCGCTGCGCCGCATCCGGTCGCGCCTGGTCCACCTGCTGCTGGTCCTGCTGGCCGTCACGTTCCTGTCGTTCGTGGTGGTGGACCTGCTGCCCGGCGACGCGGCCGTCGTCGTCGCCGGGGACAACGCCACCCCCGAGCAGGTCCAGCAGGTCCGCGAGCAGCTCCAGCTCGACCGGCCGCTGCTGATCCGCTACGTCGACTGGCTCGGCGGGGTCGTCACCGGCGACCTGGGGCAGTCCTTCCGCACCGGCCAGCCGGTGACCGAGGCGCTCGGCCAGCGGATCCCGGTGTCGTTCCAGATCACCATCGTCGCCCAGCTGCTCGCGCTGCTGGTCGCCGTGCCGCTGGCGGTGTACTCGGCCTACCGGCCGGGCCGCGTCGTCGACCGCACGTCGATGACGGTCGGCTTCGGGGCCGCGGCGATGCCGCAGTTCGTGCTCGGCATGGTGCTGATCGTGCTGTTCGCGGGCGGGTTCTCCAGCATCCTGCCGGCGACCGGGTTCACCCCGTTCTTCGAGGACCCCGGGCAGAACCTGCGCTCGATCATCCTGCCCTGCCTGACGCTGATGGTCGCCGAGGCGGCGGTCTACCGGCAGCTGCTGCGCTCGGACATGATCTCCACGCTGCAGGAGGACTTCATCCTCATGGCCCGCTCCAAGGGCCTCTCGCCGCGGACGATCCTGCTGCGCCACGCGTTGCGGCCCTCGTCGTTCTCGCTGATCACGCTGTCCGGGGTGAACATCGGCCGCCTGCTGGGCGGCACGGTGATCGTGGAGACGCTCTTCGCGATCCCCGGGCTGGGCCAGCTCATCGTGCAGGCGGTGTTCAACCGCGACTACATGATCCTGCAGGGCGCGCTGCTGTTCGTCGCCGTGGCCTACGTGGTGATCAACATGCTGATCGACCTCCTGTACCTCTTCCTCGACCCGCGGGTGCGCCGAGATGCCTGAGACGACGAAGGACACCGGGACGACGAGCACCGGGACCACGAGCACCGGGACGACGACCGTCGCGCCGCCCCCGGTCGCGGTGGTGCCCGTGGCCGCCCCGGCCGCGCCCGCCGCCGCGGGCCGGCGCTCCGACCGCGCCCCCTGGGGCTGGTGGGTGGCCTGGGCCTGGCTCGGGTCGGTCGTGCTGGCCGCGGTGTTCGCGCCGCTGCTGCCGCTGTGGGACCCGGCGATCCCCGACTACACCAACGTGTTCGGCGGGATCACCCCGCAGCACTGGCTCGGCGGGGACACGCTCGGGCGCGACACGTTCTCCCGCGTCGTGTACGGCGCGCGGGCCTCGCTGCTCGTCGGCATCTGCGCCGTCGGGCTGGGGGCGCTCGTCGGCGGGATCCTCGGCATGCTCGCCGGGTACTTCGGCGGGCGCACCGAGCGGGTGCTCGCGCTCATCACCGACGTGGTGCTGGCCTTCCCCGGCCTGGTGCTGATCATCGCGATCGTCGCGATCCTCGGCGCGAGCCTGTCGAACCTGATCCTGGGCCTGGCGATCCTGTCGGTGCCCACGTTCATCCGGCTCACCCGCGCCACGACGCTGGTGGTGGCGCAGCGCGAGTTCGTGCTCGCGGCCCGGGCCTACGGCTGCAGCCCGCTGCGGATCATCTTCCGGGAGATCGCGCCCAACGTCGTCCTCCCGGTGGCCGCCTACGGCTTCATCATGATCGGCACGTTCATCGTGGTGGAGGGCTCGCTGAGCTTCCTGGGCCTCGGCATCCCGCCGCCCACCCCGAGCTGGGGCGGGATGATCGCGGGCGGGCGCACCGAGCTGCTCACCTACCCGCACATCTCCCTGTTCCCCGCCGCGGTCATGTTCCTGACCGTGCTGTCGATCAACTACATCGGCGAGCGGACGCGCAAGCAGTTCGAGGTCAAGGAGAGCAACCTGTGAGCGCCGGGACCGAGAGCATGCGGGCGACCGAGGACGTCCTGCTGGCGAAGGAGCGGCTGGAGACGGGGGACCCGCTGCTCACCGTCGACGACGTGGTGGTCCGCTTCCACACCCGCAAGGGCGTCGTGCACGCCGTCGAGGGCGTCTCGCTGGCGCTGCACGCCGGCGAGGTGCTCGCGGTGGTGGGGGAGAGCGGGTCGGGCAAGACCGTGTTCACCCGCCGCGTCATGGGGCTGATCGCCGGCGGGCGGGGCACCGAGGTGTCCGGGTCGGTCGACTACGACGGCACCCGCATCTCCGAGCTGTCCGGGGCGGCGCTGTCGAGGTTCTGGGGCTCGGAGATCGCGCTGATCCTGCAGGACCCGATGACCTCGCTCAACCCGGTCAAGCGGATCGGCGCGCAGCTGACCGAGACGATCCGGCTGCACGAGAAGGTGACGAAGGCCCAGGCGCTGGAGCGGGCGGTGGACCTGCTGCGCCAGGTCGGGCTCTCCGAGCCCGAGCGGCGCGTGCGGCAGTACCCGCACGAGCTCTCCGGCGGGATGCGGCAGCGGGTGACGATCGCGATCGCGCTGTCGTGCAACCCGCGGCTGCTGCTCGCCGACGAGCCGACGACCGCCCTGGACGTCACGGTGCAGGCCCAGATCCTGGACCTGCTCGCCGACCTGCAGCGGCGGCGCCGGATGGCGATGCTGCTCGTCACCCACGACCTGCGGGTCGTGCGCAGCCGCTCGGACCGCATCGCGGTGATGTACGCGGGCAAGGTGGTGGAGACCGCGCCGACGGCCGAGTTGTTCGCCGCGCCGCGGATGCCCTACACCGAGGCCCTGATGAACGCGGTCCCGCCGGTGGCGGGCCCGAACCACGTCCGGCTCCAGGTGATCCCCGGTCGCCCCCCGGACCTGCTCCACCCGCCGGCGGGGTGCAAGTTCAGCCCGCGCTGCCCCTACGCCCAGGACCGGTGCCTCACCGAGGACCCGCCCCTGCGCGACGCCGGCTCCCCCGACCACCGGTACCGCTGCTGGTTCCCGGTGGGCTCCCCGGCCTGGGCGGACGCCCGGGCCCGCAACATCGAGCGCGGCACGAGCGCCGCCGGTACGCCGGTCACCGAGGAGATGGTGCTGTCATGATCACTCAACGTCGAGGATCCCGCCTGGCCGCCGGGCTCGCAGCCGGGCTCACGGCCCTCCTGCTCGCCGCGTGCGGCTCCGCCCCGGGCATCAACGGGGCCGCCGCGCCGGGCGAGAGCGGCATCCGGACCGTCAACCCCTACGGCGGCGACCTCGCCGCGGAGGGCGAGCCGCGCCCCGGTGGCGTGCTCGTCATGGGCACCGACCGCGAGGCGATCGGCTTCGACCCGACCGTGCAGAACACGAACATGGCCGCCCTCGCGGTCTACGACTCGCTGCTGAAGCTGGACGAGCAGGGCGTCGCGCAGCCGTACATGGCGGAGTCGATGGAGTCGCCCGACGACGGTCTGACCTGGCGGATGGGCCTGCGCGACGGGGGGCGGTTCTCCGACGGCACCCCTCTGGACGCCGACTCCGTGATCATCAACGTGCAGCGCCACCTCGACAAGCCGGCGTCGCCGGGTTACCGCTACGCCAGCCAGATCGCGTCGATGACGGCCGTCGACCCGCTGACGGTCGAGTTCGTGCTCCAGCAGCCGTTCGGTGCCTTCCCCACGGTGTTCGCGCTGAACTTCACCGCGGGCAACCTCGGCTCGATCATCTCGCCTGCCGCGCTGGAGCAGTACGGCGACGACATCGCGTCCAACCCGGTCGGCGCCGGGCCGTTCGTGCTGTCGAGCTGGACGCGGGACTCGCGGATGGAGCTGACGAAGAACCCGGACTACTGGCAGCAGGGCATGCCCTACCTCGACGGCCTGGAGTTCCGGCCGCTGCCCGACACCGAGACCCGCTACGCCTCGATCGAGAACGGCGACGTCGACCTGATCTTCGGCGGCTACCACACCGAACTGCTGCGCGGTCTGGAGAACCCGAACCTCAGCGTGTTCTACGGCCCGGGCAACGGGGCCGAGTACATCTACTTCAACCACGAGCGGGCCCCGTTCGACGACCACCGGATGCGGGAGGCCTTCGTCCGCGGCATCGACCTCGACGCGCTGGCCGCCACGCAGTTCCGCGGACAGATGGAGCAGGCCAAGGGCTGGTTCGGCGCCGACACGCCCTATGCGACGGAGGAGGCGACCGCGGCCTGGCCCGCCTTCGACCCGGAGCGGGCGCGCGCACTGGTCGAGGAGTACGTCGCGGGTGGCGGCAGCGCGACCGTCCAGTACAAGACGACCAACGCGCCCAACCGTGTGGCCTTCGCCGAGTTCCTGCAGGCGCAGATGGCGGCCGTCGGCATCACGCTGGAGCCGCAGTTCTTCGACCTCGCGCAGTACTCGTCGAGCGTCGTCCAGAGCCAGGACTTCCAGGTGGCCGGATGGGTCGGCGGTCCCTACGACACCCCGTACCCGGCGGTGCAGAACCTGCTGAGCACCACGGGCAACGCCAACTACGGCGCCTACTCCAACCCGGAGGTCGACTCGCTGCTCACCCAGGCGGCGGCGACCACCGACGACGCCGAGCGGACGCGGCTCTACCAGGAGGTCGCGCTGTTGACCAACCAGGACATCGCGGTCGCCTACTACAGCCGGGGCTATCTCTCCACCATCGCCAAGCCGGAGGTGAAGGGCATGGTGCGGTACCTGACCCGGGACATGTTCTTCGCGACCACCTGGCTCGACCGGTGACGCCGGCGCGCGTGGCGGCGGAGCGGGCCGGGACCGACGGGGCGGCGGCCGAGGGCACGGCGGACCCGGTGGGGCGTCCCGGCCCGGCGCCCACCCCCGGCGCGGACGACGTCGTCCTGCGGCTGCGGGACCTGGTCGTCGAGTTCCCGGCGGGCGGCGGGCGCACGGTGCACGCCGTCTCCGGGATCAACCTGGAGGTCCGCCGGGGCGAGACGCTCGGGCTGGTCGGCGAGTCCGGCTGCGGCAAGTCCACGACCGGGCGCGCGATCATGCAGCTGCCGCGGCCGACCGGCGGGTCGGTGGAGTTCGAGGGCCGGGACCTCGCGGCGCTGTCGGCCGCGGAGCTGCGCGAGGTCCGGCCCAAGCTGCAGATGATCTTCCAGGACCCGATCTCCTCGCTCAACCCGCGGCGGCGGATCCCCGACATCGTCGGCGACCCGCTCGTCGTGTGGGGCCGCGGCGACGAGCGGGCGAGGATCGTCCCCGAGGTGCTCTCCGCCGTCGGCCTCGACCCGGAGCAGGTGGCCGACCGGCGCCCGCACCAGTTCTCCGGCGGCCAGTGCCAGCGCGTGTCCATCGCGCGGGCGCTGGTGCTCGACCCCGAGGTGCTCATCTGCGACGAGCCGGTGTCCGCGCTGGACGTGTCGGTGCAGGCGCAGATCCTCAACCTGCTGGAGGACATGAAGGCCCGCTACGGGCTGACGCTGGTGTTCATCGCCCACGACCTGGGCGTCGTGCGCAACATCAGCGACCGGGTGGCCGTGATGTACCTCGGCCGGATCTGCGAGGTCGGCACCACCGAGGCGCTGTTCGACCACCCGGTGCACCCGTACACGCGGCTGCTCGTCTCCTCGATCCCGTCGATGGAGACCGTCACCGACGCCGACCTGGAGAAGGCCGACCGGGCGCGGGGCGAGATGCCCTCGCCGGTCGACCCGCCCAGCGGGTGCCGGTTCCGTACCCGCTGCCCGCTGGCCACCGAGCGCTGCGCGGCCGAGGAGCCGCCGATGCGCGAGGTGGCCCCGGGCCGCTTCACCGCCTGCCACCACCCCCTGCTCGACTCGCCCCCGCCCGATTCGCCGCCCGCCCCGGAGGACGCCTGACATGCCGATCGACCCCACCGCCGCCGGCCGCGCGGGCGAGCCGCGCACCCGCACCTGGACGTCGAAGGACGCCCTGCTCTACGCGGTCGGCGTGGGCGCGGGCCTGGGTGACCCCGGCGCCGAGCTCGCGTTCACCACGGAGAACAGCGAGGGGCTGGACCAGCAGGTCCTGCCCACGTTCGCGGTGCTGCTCTCCCAGGCCCCGCCGCCGCCGTTCGGCGACTTCGACCCGGCGCGGCTCGTGCACGCCGAGCAGGCGGTGACGCTGCACCGCCCGGTGCCGGTGGAGGGGACGGTCACCGCGACCGCCCGGGTGGAGGGCGTGTACGACAAGGGCAAGGGGGCGCTCGTCGTCATCGTGTCCGAGGCGGTGCTCGACGACGGGTCCCCGCTGGCCACCAACCGCAGCGCCGTGTTCATCCGCGGCGAGGGCGGCTTCGGCGGGGAGCGCGGCCCGGCGGAGACGTGGGCGGCGCCGGAGCGGGCACCGGACGCCGCCGTCACGCTCGCGACGCGGCCCGAGCAGGCCCTGCTCTACCGGCTCTCCGGGGACCGCAACACGCTGCACTCCGACCCCGCGTTCGCGAAGCGCGGCGGGTTCGACGCCCCGATCCTGCACGGGCTGTGCACCTACGGCGTGGCCGGCCGGGCGCTGCTGCACGAGGCCGCCGGCGGCGACCCGGCCCGGCTGCGCTCGATGTACGGCCGGTTCAGCGCGACCGTCCGGCCGGGGCAGGAGCTCACCACCGAGCTGTGGCGGGACGGGCCGGACGTGCTGTTCCGCACCCGCACCGACGACGGCACCGTCGTGATCGACCGCGGACGGGCCACCGTCGCATGATCGATTTCTCGCTCTCCGAGGAGGAGCGGGACGTCCGCGACACCGTGCGGGCGTTCGTCGCCCGCGAGGTGGTGCCGCTGGAGGCGGAGGTGCTGCGCAACGAGCGCGCGCACCGGCCCGCACTGGAGCCGGGGGTGCTGCGCGCCCTGCAGGAGAAGGCCCGCGCCGCCGGGTTCTGGGGCGTCACCACGCCCGAGGAGTACGGCGGCATGGCGCTCGGGCCGGTGCTGCACGCCGTGCTGGAGATGGAGCTGGGGCGCACGTTCGTGCCGTTCCGGTTCGGCGGCGCGGCCGACACCATCCTGTTCTCCTGCTCGGCCGAGCAGCGGGAGGCCTACCTGCTGCCGACGATCGCCGGCGAGCGCCGCTCGTGCTTCGCGCTCACCGAGCCGGGCGCCGGGTCGGACGCGCGCAACCTCCGCACCCGCGCCCGCCGCGACGGCGACGACTGGCTGATCAGCGGGGAGAAGACGTTCATCACCGGCGGGGCCGAGGCCGACTACGCCATCGTCTTCGCCGCCGCCCCCGAGGGCGTCACCGCGTTCCTCGTCGACCGGGACCGGGGCTGGACGTCCTCGCCGATCCCGGTGATGGGGGAGTGGGCGTGCGCGGCCCTGTCCTTCGACGACGTGCGGGTGCCCGCCGCGACCGTGCTCGGCGAGGTCGGCGGCGGCATGGACCTGGCGCTGCGGTGGATCGGGCAGGGCCGCTACGTCATCCCCGCGCGGGCCGTCGGGTCGGCGGAGCGGCTGCTGGGCATGGCGCTCGAGCACGCCAGGGTCCGCGAGTCGATGGGCCGCCCGATCGCGGAGTACCAGGCGATCCAGTGGCAGATCGCGGACAGCCAGGTGGAGATCGAGTCCACGAAATGGCTGACGCTGCACGCCGCCTGGCGCGCGGGCCGGGGCCTGGACGCCCGGCACGCCACGTCCGTCGCCAAGCTGCACGGCTCGGTGATGGCCAACCAGGTCGTCGACCGCGTCCTGCAGATCCACGGCGGCATGGGCTACACCCGCGAGCTGCCCGTCGAGCGCTGGTACCGCGAGCTGCGGGTGCTGCGCATCTACGAGGGCACCGACGAGATCCAGCGCCGCACCATCGCGCGCAACCTGCTCCGGGGCCACGTCGTCCTGGGCGCCATCGGCGAGTAGAGGGGAAGACACACGTGCTGAGTCACAAGACGGTCGTGATCACCGGGTCGGGCCGGGGGCTGGGCCGGGCCTACGCCAGGGCGGTCGCGGCGGCGGGGGCCGCCGTGGTGGTCAACGACGTCGACGCGGACGCCGCCGAGGCCGTGGCCGCCCAGATCCGCGCCGACGGCGGGCGGGCGGCCACGGTGGTCGCCCCGGTCGGCCCGACGGCGACGGCCGACGCGCTCGTCCGCACCGCGGTCGAGGAGTTCGGGCGGCTGGACGGGATGGTCACCAACGCCGGGCTGCTGCGCGACCGCTCGGTGGCGAAGATGTCCGACGAGGACTTCGACCTGGTGCTGGAGACCCACCTGCGCGGCTCCTTCACCTGCGCCAGGGCGGCGATCACCCGGTTCCGGCAGCAGGGGGACGGCGGGCGGCTGGTGCTGGTCGGCTCCCCGGCCGGGCAGCGGGCGAGCTTCGGCCAGACCAACTACTCCGCCGCGAAGGCGGGCATCGTGGGCATGGCGCGCACGCTCGCCGCGGAGACGGCGAAGCACGGGATCACGGTCAACGCGCTGGTCCCGGTCGCGCTGACCCGGATGGTGGCGACCATCCCCGCGTTCGCCGAGGCGGTCGCCGCGGTGGAGCGGGGCGAGCCCGCACCCCCGGAGCTGCGGCGGGCCGGCGTGGGCACCGCGGAGGACGTGGCGCCGCTGCTGGTCCACCTGCTCTCCGACGCCGCCGCGGGCGTCACCGGCCAGGCCCTCGGGGTGGGCGGGGACCGGATCACGGTCTGGACCCACCCCGCGGTGGCCGCCCAGGCGTCGCGGGAGGGCGGCTGGACCGCCGAGGCCGTCGCCGAGGCGTTCGCCACGGAGCTGGAGCAGCACCTGCAGCCCTACACCCCCGACGTGCCGGCGGCTGCGCGATGAGTGACAGCGCGATGAGCGCCCCGATGCGGCTGGCCGACCTCGAGGCCATCGACGTCCACACCCACGTGCACTTCTCCACCCGCTACGCCCAGAGCGCCGAGGGCGGCGCGCGGATGGCGGAGATGAAGGAGCACTTCCGGTCCGACGTGCTCGGCATGGACCTGCCCGGCCTCGCGGCGTTCTACCGCGAGCGCCGGATGGCGGCCGTCGCGTTCACGATCGACACCCTCGGCGAGCCGTCCGAGCACGCGCCGACCAACGAGGAGATCGGCGAGGTCGCCGCCGAGCACCCGGATGTGATCATCCCGTTCGGCAGTGTGCACCCGCTGCGCGGCAAGGGGGGCGCGGCGATCGCGCGGCGCCTCATCGAGTCCTACGGGATGCGCGGGTTCAAGTTCCACCCCAGCGTCCAGGAGTTCTATCCGAACGACCGCACCGCCTACCCGATCTACGAGGTGCTCGCCGAGCACGGCCTGCCCGCGCTGTTCCACACCGGGCAGAACGGCGTCGGCGCGGGGACGAAGGGCGGCGGCGGGATCCGGCTGAAGTACTCGAACCCGATGTTCCTCGACGACGTGGCCGTCGACTTCCCGGAGATGCCGATCGTCATGGCGCACCCGTCGTTCCCGTGGCAGGACGAGGCGCTGGCGATCGCGACGCACAAGGCGCAGGTGTACATCGACCTGTCCGGGTGGTCGCCGAAGTACTGGCCGCCCCAGCTCGTGCAGTACGCGAACACGCTGCTCAAGGAGAAGGTCCTGTTCGGCACCGACTTCCCGCTGTTCACCCCGGAGCGCTGGCTGGCCGACCTGGAGAAGACCGACATCCGGGACTCGGTGAAGCCGGGGATCATGCTGCACAACGCGGCGCGGCTGTTCGGGATCGGGTGATGCCGCCCGCGGAGGACTTCGCCACGCAGTTCGAGCGGATCGCCGACCTCGCCCCCGACCGCCCCGCCGTGCTGTGCGGGGACCGGGTGCTGACCTGGGCCGCGTTCGACGAGCGGGCCGACCGGCTGGCCGGCCACCTCGCCGCGGGCGGGCTGGGCGCGGGCGACCGGTTCGGGCTGGCCGCCCGCAACTCCCCCGAGTACCTCGTCGCGCTGCACGCGCTGTTCAAGCTGGGCGCGACCCCGGTGAACGTGAACTACCGGTACCGGGCCGGGGAGGTGCGTCACCTGCTGGAGAGCTCCGGCGCGCGCGGCGTCGTCGCCGACGCGGACCTCGTCGGCGTCGTCACCGAGGCCGGGGCGCGCACGGTCGTCCCGGTCGTGGCGGGCGGGGGCTTCGGTCCCGACGCCGACGCGGCCCCGCGGCTGCCGCGCCGCACCCGGGGCGACACCGAGTGGCTGCTGTTCACCGGCGGCACGACCGGGCACCCCAAGGCCGTCACCGGCAGCCACGCCGAGCGGCTGCGCGCCGTGCGCTCGGGCGGGTTCGCCACGCTGGGGCTCGACCCCGGGGGCGGGGACGCGTCGCTGCGCCGGGCCGTCGCGGTCGACCCGGCGGGCCCGGGCGGGATGGTGCACCTGCCCGCCCCGCCGCTCATGCACGGCACCGGGCTCTACGCCGCGCTGGGCGCGCTCGCCGTCGGCGCCCCGGTGGCGCTGCTGCCCGGGCGCACCACCACCGGCGAGGACCTGGTGGCGGCGATCGCCCGGCACGGCGTCACGGACCTGACCATCGTCGGCGACGCGTTCGCGCTGCGGCTGCTCGACGCGCTCGACGCGGCCGCGGCCGCCGGCCGCCCGGCCGGCATCGGGTCGCTGCGGCGGATCCGCAGCGTCGGGGCGGTGTGGAGCCCGCCGGTGAAGCGCAGGCTGCTCGCGCACGCCGACCTCGCCCTGCACGACACCATCGCCGCGTCCGAGGGCGGGGTGTACGCGCTGTCCACCGTCACCCGCGCGACCGGGGGCGACCAGGCCGGCACGTTCACCCTGGCCCCCGGCGCCCGGTTGCTCGACGCGGAGGGCCGCGACGTCGCGCCCGGGTCGGAGGAGGTCGGGCTGCTGGCCGCGCCCGTCGTCGCCGGGGCGGGGTACGAGGGCGACCCGGAGCGCACCGCGGGCGCGTTCCGCGACCTCGACGTGGTGCGCTACTCGATCCCCGGCGACATGGCCCGCCTCGACGCCGACGGGCGGCTGCGGTTGCTCGGCCGGGGCAGCCAGGTGATCAACACGGGCGGGGAGAAGGTCTACGCCGACGAGGTGGAGCTCGTGCTGCGCGACCACCCCGCCGTGCGCGACGCGGTCGTGCTCGGCGTGCCCGACCCGACCTGGGGGAGCGCGGTCGCCGCGGTCGTCGCCCTGGAGGCGGGGGCCTCGGCCGCGCCCGACGAGCTCGCGGCGTTCGTCGCGGAGCGGCTCGCGGGCTACAAGAAGCCGCGCCGGGTGGCCGTCGTCGACGAGGTGACCCGGCTCAACACCGGCAAGACCGACCTGGCCTGGGCCCGCGCGCAGTTCCCCGCGCCCGCCCCCGCCGCCCGATGACGGTGCTGCGCCGGCCGGGGACCCGACGCAGCGGATGGTGGGTGGTGGTGAGCGGCTCCGCGCTGCTCACGCTGCAGAACGGCCTGGTGCTGGCCGCGTTCGGCGCCTACCTGGTGGCGATCACCGCCGACACCGGGTGGGGCGCCGGGGTGATCGCGGTCGGCTACGCGATCGTCCAGCTCGGCAACGGGTTCATCGCCCCGCTCACCGGCTGGTGCTGTGACCGCTACGGCACCCGCGCGGTGTCGCGCACCGGCAGCCTCGTCACCGCGGGCGGGTTCGCGCTCGCCGCGCTGACGACGAGCGAGGGGCACTTCGTCGGGGCCGTCGTCGTCATCGCGCTGGGCTGCTCGGCCGCCGGGATCATGCCGCTGACGGTGGCCGCGGTGCAGGCGCTGCCGGAGCGGCGCACGCTCGCGCTGGGCCTGCTGCCCAGCGGCGTCGCGCTCGGCGGGCTCGCCGTGCCGCTCGTGGCGCTGGCCCTGGAGCGGCTCGGGTGGCGGGTCACGTTCCTCGTCGTGGCGGGCGTGATCGCGGTCGTCGGGTACGCGGCGAGCGTGGTGCTGCCGCACGAGCGGGCCGCGCCGCGGGTGCTGCCGGCCGGGTCGCCGGAGGAGCCCGCGACCCCGCTGCCGGGCCCTCCGGGCGCCGGGCGGGACCACGACCTGCGCACCGCGATCCGGACCGCGGCGTTCTGGCTGCTCGTCGTCGGGCACGGGTCGGCGCTGGTGGCGGTGAGCGCGATCAACCTGCACCTGGTGCCCCTGCTGACCCACCACCACGGGCTCTCGCTCGCGACGGCGGGGCTCGCCGTGGCCGCCATGTCCATGGCGCAGCTGGTGGCGCAGGTGGTGACCGGCCTGATCGGCGACCGGGTGGACAAGCGCCGCCTCGCCGCGGGCTGCATGCTCGTGCAGACCGCCGTGCTCGTGGTGATGGCGACGGCGTCGGGCTTCGGGGTGCTGGTGGCCGCAGCCGTCGTGCACGGGCTGGCGTGGGGCCTGCGCGGGCCGGCGATGACCGCGATGCGCACCGACTACTTCGGCCTCACCTCGTTCGGCACGATCATGGGCTGGTCGATGGGGTTCGTCTCGCTCGGGCTGGTGCTGGGCCCGCTGCTCGTCACCGCCGTGGAGGCGGGCCCGGGCGGCTACCCGCTCGCGCTGTACCTGCTGGCGGCCGTCACCGCGGTCGGCATGGTCGCCTTCCTCCTGCTGCGCCGCCCCGCTCCCGGCGGCGCGGTGCCCGACGACCGCCCCGTGACGTGCCGTTCGCACTGAGCGGAGGCGGGCGGGTCGCACTGAGCGGACGCGGGCGGGTCGCCCGGCGCGACCGGCGGTGCCGGGTCGCGGGCCGGGAGGACCTCCGCGCCGGGCCTCCGTAGGCTCGCCGCCGTGCCTCCCCCCGGACGGGCGTTCCCCGATCTCGCGAGCCTGCTCGCGCGGGTGGAGGAGGTGTCGCCGGTGGAGGCCGTCGACGCGCTCGCCGACGAGCTGGCCGACCGGCTCGACGCCGACCAGGTCTGCTTCCTCATCCTCGACCTCGGCGGCCGGGCCGTGGCGCGGTTCGCCGGGTCGCGGGCCAACGCCGCCCGGGACCGCGAGGAGGGCGAGCCGCACGCGATCACCGAGGACCTGGCCGGGAGCCCGGCCGAGCGGGTGCTGCGCTCGCAGCTGCCCGAGCGGGACGCGTACGGGGACGGGGTGCGGCTGACCGTGCCCGTCACCGACCGCGGCGACGCGATCGGGGTCGTCGAGCTGGCGCTGCGCTGGCGCCCCGACGAGCGCGACGTCGCGGCGATCGTCGAGCTGGGCCGGGCGATGGCCTACGTCGTCGTGGCCTGCCGGCGCTACACCGACCTGTTCGAGTGGGCCCAGCGCTCCACGCCGTTCTCGCTGGCGGCGGAGATCCAGCGCAGGCTGCTGCCCGACTCCTACACCTGCCAGACCGGTCAGCTCACCGTCGCGGGCTGGCTGGAGCCCGCCGACGCGGTGGGCGGGGACACCTTCGACTACTCCCTCGAGCGCGACACGCTGCACGTCTCGATCACCGACGCGGTCGGCCACGACGTGCACGCCGCCACGCTCGCGACGGTGCTCGTCGGCAGCCTGCGCAACGGCCGCCGCAACGGCCTGGACCTCGCCGCCCAGGCCCGAGGGGCCAACGACGCGCTGTACCGGCACTCGCCTGCGGGCGAGTTCGTCACCGGCCAGCTCGCCAGGGTCGACCTCGCCACCGGCGCCCTGACGATGGTCAACGCCGGGCACCCGGCGCCCTACCGGCTCCGCGACGGGCGCGTCGAGGAGATCGGCCTCGCCGTCGACCTGCCGTTCGGCCTGGAGCCCGGCCGCGAATTCACGCTGCAGCCCGTGCCGCTGGAGCCGGGGGACCGGATCCTGCTGGTCACCGACGGGGTCCTGGAGCGCGGGGCCGCGGCGCTCGACGTCGCGGCGGAGCTCGTGGCCACGGCCGACCGGCACCCCCGCGAGGTCGTGTTCACCGTCGGCGAGGCCGTGCTGCGTGCGACGGGCGGGCGGCTGCGCGACGACGCCACGGTCGTCTGCCTGGACTGGCGCGGCGGCCCGCACCGCGTGCCCGACGCCAACGGCGTGCCCCGCCAGCCCGGTGCCGACGCCGCCCGCTGACCTGCCCGGGCCCGGGCCCGGGCGGGGACAGGGTCCGGCCCGATCCGCCGCCCGCCCGGGCGGGGCTCCCCGGAGGCACCCCGTGATCCGCTTCCTTCCCGCGCCCCTGCGCGACGACGCGTTCGTCCCGGCCCCCCGCCCGCCGGCGCCCCCGCGCGCGGGGCGGCCCCTCCCGCGCCGCGACCGCCGAGGCGGGAGCCGCCCGTACCGCGGCTCAGCGGACGGGGGCGGAGCGGGCCGGGTCCGCGTCGAACGCGGTGAGGAAGCGGTCGCGGAAGGCGTCCATCCGCCACACCGGCGCCCGCGGCCCGGGCGCCAGCCCCGCGTCCCAGCGCCACGCGGCCACCCGGTCCAGGACGGCGGGGTCCCGGCTCACGACGCTGACCGGCACGTCGTGGCCCGCGTCCGGCCCGGTCACGACGGGCGCGGCCTGGTGGTCGCCCAGGACCAGCAGCACCAGGTCGTCGTCGCCGTGGCGCTCGGCCCAGGACACGACGCTGTCCAGCGAGTAGCCGACCGCGTCGGCGTAGGCGGCGCGCACGCGCGCGGGGTCGCTCCAGACGACGTCCACGGGGTCGCCCGCGGGCGGCAGCCGGTCGTAGACCGACCCGTCGCCCACCTCCTCGGGGGCCACGACCGGCGGCAGCGGCGCCCACGGGAAGTGGCTCGTGACCAGCGGGATCTCCGCCATCAGCGGCCCCCGGCCGGCCCGACCGTGCTCCAGGCGCTCGAACGCCGCGAGCGTGAGCTGGTCCGGGGTACGGAAGCCGCCGAACCCGCGGGCCCGGTTGCCCAGGTCGTCGGTGCCGTAGACGCGCTGCAGGCCGTAGAACCCGGCCTCCGGCCAGTCCGACAGCACCCCGGGCATGACGCCGACGGTGCGCCAGCCCCGCCCGGCGAACGCGCGGGTGAGCGTGAGGCGGTCGCCCGCGTGCAGGTCGCGGTAGCTCTGCTGGTCGCGCACCCACAGCCCGGACAGGAACGTCGCGTGGGCGAGCCAGCTGCCCCCGCCGGCGACGGGCGAGGTGAGCCAGCCGCTGCGGGCGCCGAAGCCGGCGGCGGCGAGCCTGCGGGTGCCCTCGGCGACCGCCGCGCGCACCCGTGGCGCGATCCCGGGGTGCTCGAGCGCGCTGCGCCCGTAGCTCTCCACCCACACCACCACGACGTCCTTGCCGGCCAGCGCCCCGAGCAGGTCGGTGCGCCCGGCGAACGGGTCGGGGGCGGCGGCCTGCGCGGTGAACGCGGCGTGCGCCCCCAGGGTCGTCGGCACCTGCACCGCGGTGCGCCAGGCCAGCGCCGCGGTGCTGCGCGCCGCCACCGGCACGGGCGCGACGACCTGCAGGCCGAGCACGGCGCACAGGACCCATACGGCGGCCAGCACGGGCAGCGCCCGGGCCGTCGCCCGGCGGTGCCGGATCACGAGCCCGGCCAGGCGGCGGGCGGCGAGCGCGGTCAGCACGACGAGCGCGAGGGCGCCGAGCACGGCCCCGGCCGCCGCGGCGACGGCCCCGCCCGGCCCGGCCGCGTCGACGAGGAACGCGCCGGCCGCGCCCAGCTGGGACCAGTCGTAGACCGGGTCGAACGGGCGGGCCAGCACCGTCGTGAACCCCATGTCCAGCGCGCGCACCAGCGTCAGCACGCCGAGCAGCGCCCCGCCGAGCAGCGCGAGGACGCGGCCGGCGCGCACCGGGAGCAGGAGCAGCAGCACCGCCCCGGCCAGCGCCTCCACCGGCAGCCGCAGCAGCGCCGCCGGGGTGAGCTGGCCGAGCTCGTTGGGCGCGGCGAGGGCGAGCACCACCAGCGCGCCGGCCAGCAGCGTCACGGCGTGCCCCGCCACCGTCCGGGGGCGCGTGCCCGTCCCGCGCCGGCGCCCGCCGTCCCCGGGCCCGGCCCCGGGCCCGGTCACGTCCGGCGCCTCACGGCAGCACCCGGTCCAGGTGCGGCAGGTCGTGGCCGAGCCGGTCGCGCTTGGCGGTGAGGTAGCGGACGTTGTGCTCGTCGACCGGCTCCAGCAGCGGCACCCGCGCGGTGACGGCGACGCCGTGCGCGGTGAGCGCGTCCACCTTCGCGGCGCTGTTGGTGAGCAGCCGCACCGAGGACACCCCGAGGTGGCGCAGCACCCGCGCGGCCGGGCCGAAGTCGCGGACGTCCACCGGCAGGCCCAGCGCCGTCGCGGAGTCGACGGTGTCGAGCCCCTGGTCGTCCTGCAGCACGTGCGTGCGCACCTTGGCGACCAACCCGATCCCGCGGCCCTCGTGGCCGCGCAGGTACACCAGCACGCCGGCGCCCTCGGTGACGACCGCGTCGAGCGAGGAGGCGAGCTGGGCGCCGCACTCGCAGCGGACCGCGCCGAAGACGTCGCCGGTCAGGCACTCCGAGTGCACCCGCACCAGCACGTCCGTGCCCGGCCCGAGATCGCCGTGCACGAGCGCGAGGTGCTCGTGCCCGTCGACCTCGTCGCGGAACGCGACCGCGCGGAAGCGGCCGCGCCGGGTCACCAGCTCCGACTCCGCGACGTCGACCAGCCGCGCCCCCGTGTCCTGCCCCTGCATGTCCTGCCCCTCTCGTCCCTGGCCGTGAGAGGGTCCAGCGCTGTGGACCTCCTCCCGGCCGACACCGCGCTCGACGAGCGCGTCCGTTCGGCCTCCGCCGTCCTGCTGCCGATCGGCAGCCTCGAACAGCACGGGCCCCACCTGCCGCTGACGACCGACACGGTCGTCGCCGCCACCCTCGCGGCGGAGATCGCCGCCGCCCATCCCGTGCGCCGGCTCCCGCCGGTCACGTTCTCCTGCTCGCACGAGCACGCGGCCTGGCCGGGCACCGTGAGCCTCTCGGCCACCACGCTCGTGGCCGTCGTCCGCGACGTCGCCGCCTCGCTGCACCGCTCCGGGGCGGGCGCGCTGGTCCTGGTCAACGGGCACGGCGGCAACTACGTGCTGGGCAACGTCGTGCAGGAGGCGAGCCTGGGGCCGCTGCGGATGAGCCTGTTCCCCGGGGAGGCCGACTGGGACGCCGCGCGCGCCGCCGCGGGGTGCGTCACCGGCGGCCGCAGCGACATGCACGCCGGGGAGCTGGAGACCTCGATCCTGCTGCACGCCCACCCGCACCTCGTCGGGCCGCACGGGCCGGAGCTCGACCACCTCGCCGACGACCGGCCCCACCTGCTCAGCCGCGGGCTGCGCGCCTACACCGAGTCCGGCGTCGTGGGCAGGCCGTCGCTCGCCACCGCGGCCAAGGGCCGGGACGTGCTGGCCGCCCTCGTGGCGTCGTTCGCCGATCACCTCTGACACGCGGGCGGGGACCGGCACGGAGCTCCTCGGGGCGGGGACGGTTCCCCTCGCACACGGGCGGCGCCGCTCCGCGGTTCACCGGCTCGCCCGGGACGTCGCCCGGACACCCTCCGATCGGGGGAAGGTCGGATAGGCTGCCCTCACCTGGCGGCGGAAGGGGCCCCCGTGAGCGATCTCGTCGACGCGACCGAGATGTACCTGCGGATCATCTACGAGCTGGAGGAGGAGGGCGTCCGGCCGATGCGGGTCCGGATCGCCGAGCGGCTCGGGCAGAGCGGCCCCACCGTCAGCGGCACGATCGGCCGGATGGAGCGCGACGGCCTGGTCGTCGTGTCGGGGGACCGGCACCTGGAGCTGACCGGCCCCGGGCGAGAGCGGGCCACGGCCGTCATGCGCAAGCACCGGCTGGCCGAGCGGCTGCTCACCGACGTCATCGGCCTGGAGTGGGACCTCGTGCACGCCGAGGCGTGCCGGTTGGAGCACGTGATGAGCGACGCCGTCGAGCGCAAGCTCGTCGGGCTGCTCGGCGGGCCGCGGGAGTCGCCCTACGGCAACCCCATCCCCGGGCTCGACGCGCTGTCGACCGGCGTGCCCAGCGAGGAGCTCCCGCTGCTGCCGGCCGCCGCCGGGCTCGTACGCCTCGACGAGCTGGCCCGTTCCGGGGGCGGCGACGCCCGGGTGCGGCGCATCGCCGAGTACGCCCAGGAGCGGTCGGGGATGCTGCGCGCCCTCGGCGGGGCCGGCGTGCTGCCCGGGGCGGACGTGCGGGTCGGCCGCACCCGCGCCGCCACCGACCCCGTCCCCGTCGAGACCCCCGGAACCTCCGCAGCCCTGCCCGTCGCCCTCGCGCACGCCGTCCTCGTCGCCCCCGCCGGTGGGGCGGCGGAGCCGGCCTGACCCGCCCCGGGCCGGGAGTGCTCGCGGCCCGACCGGCTGGGCGGCGCACTGAGTCGGTTCCTGGGCTGATGGGGGTGCGCTCTCGGCGGCGGAGGGTCTGCCGAGGGTGCGGTCCGTCAGCCGTCGGTCGGACGGAGTGCACCCTCGCGCCGCTCTGCGTACCCGGGCGCATCACCCCGCCGGACGGGAGCTGTGGGGGGCGGGCGGGGGCGAGATCGCAGTGAGTCGGTTCCGCGGCCGACCGGGTGCACTCTCGGCGGCCGGGGGTTCGTCGAGTGTGCGGTCCGTCAGGTCGTGGCCGGACGGACTGCACCCTCGGGGCGCATCACTCCGCCGGACGGGGCCGTGGAGGGGTCTGGCGGGGCGAGATGGCAGTGAGTCGGTTCCCGGGCTGACCGGGTGCACTCTCGGTGGCGTGGGGTCTGTCGAGGGTGTGGTCCGTCGGATCGCGACCGGACTGAGTGCTCCCTCGCGCCGCTCTGCGTACCGGGGCGCATCACCCCGCCGGACGGGGCCGCGGTGGGGTCGGCGGGGGCGAGATCGCAGTGAGTCTGGTCCCGGGCTGACGGAGTGCTCACTCGGTGACCGGAGGTGTGGCGAGGGTGCAGTCCGTCGGGTCGAGGGCGGACGGAGTGCACCCTCGTGCCGCTCTGCTTACTGGGGCGCATCACCCTCGCGGGACGGGGCCGTGGAGGGGTCTGGTGGGGCGAGATGGCAGTGAGTCGGTTCCCGGGCTGACCGGGTGCACCCTCGGTGGCGTGGGGCTCGTCGAGGGTGCAGTCCGTCAGCTGTCGGCCGGACGGACTGCACTCTCGTGCCGCTCTGCTTACCCGGGCGCACCACCCCCTCGCGCCGCTCACCCCGGCTCGCCCGCCGGCGGACCGGTGGTCCCGGGGCCGAGCGAGCCCCACGGGGCCGGTCGCGGCCGGGTCGTCAGCCCGCGGCGGCGAGGGTCAGGTGGTCGCAGCGGTGCAGTTGCTCGGCCACGGCGAGCAGCGGGGCGGCGTCGCTGAGCAGGGCCAGGTGGTGCCCCGGCACCTCGACGAGGTGGGCCGTCGGGTCCTGGCAGGCGCTCCAGCGCACCAGGCCGTCGCCGCGGCTGCAGATCGCGGAGAACGGCACCGGCACGGGCGCGCGCAGGGTGTCGCGGAACCCCGCGCAGCACGGGCCGGTCATGCAGGCGAGGGTGAACAGGCCGCGCACGCCGAGCGAGCCGGCCAGCGCGAC
>JAPLAT010000603.1 GCA_026393175.1 Pseudonocardiales bacterium | reverse complement strand
CGGGCCCGGTTCCTGCGGATGGCCCGCGACCTCCTGCCCGCGGGCGACGACCGCCGCGCCGCCACCGCCGCCCGGCTCGCCGTCGCGCTGGCCTGTGCCCTGCGGTTCGACGACGCGGTCGCGGCGGCCCTGGAGGCCGCGGCGGAGGCGGACCCGGGGACTGCCGCGCCCCTGCTCGCCGAGGTCGCGACGGTGCTCGCCACCGCGGGGAGCAACCGGCACGCCTGGCAGCTCGCGCCCGCCGGGCTGGCCGCGGGCGGGGCGGACCCGGTGACCCGGGCCTCGCTCGTCCTGCTCGACCTGGACCGCCGGGAGGCCGCGGACCCGGAGCACCCCGGCATCCCGCTGGACCTCCCGGGCCGGCGGGCCGCCCTGCGCGTCCTGCACGAGGCCGGGCGCCTGACCGGCCGCGGCGACCTCGCCCGCTACGCCGTCGCCGCGGTGCACGGCCGCCGCGACCGCGTGCCGCCCGCGGCGGCAGCGGATCCGACGGTGGCGGCCTTCGTCCTCGGGGAGTACGCGGCCGCGGCCCCACGCTTCGCCGCCGAGGCCGACGCCGCGCAGGAGCGGGGCAGGCTGGCCTGGGCGGTGTACTGCCGGGCCGGGGCCGCGCGCTGCCTCGTCGCGCTGGGCGAGCTCGCGGCGGGCCGGGCCGAGCTGGACCGGACCAGGGAGCTGGTGGCGCGCCTGCCGGGGCTGCAGCTGGGCTGGCAGCTGCTGCACCACCAGGGCGCGGAGGACGCGCTGGTGTGCGTGCTGGACGAGGGGTGGGCGGAGCGGCGCGCGGCGTTCGCGCCCTGGGTGGCACCCGCCCCGGAGCGGCACTGGGGCAGCGCGGCCATCGACTCGATCGCCGCCCGCATCGAGGCGCGGAGCGGGAACGCGCGGGCCGCGCTGGCGCTGCTGGCCCGGCCGGTCCGGGCGCTGCACCAGGCGCCGGCGTGGGCCCCCAACCACGGCCGGATGGCGTGCGAGAGCGCCGAGGTGCTCTGGCTGCTGGACCGGCGCGACCACCTGGCCGTCGTCGAGTCCGCGCTGCGCGAGAAGGCGCTCCCCGCGGACGTCCGCTTCCCGATGACCGACGCCCGGCTCGCGCTGGCCCGGGTCTGCGCGCTCGACGGCCGCCGCGACGAGGCCCGGCGCTGGTTCGACGCCGCCCGCGCCGTCCTCGACGCCCAGGGTGCGCGGCCGCTGCGCGCCGTCGTCGACCACGACGAGGCGCTGATGCACCTGCGCGCGGGCGACGCCGCCGCGGCGCGCGATCCGGCGGAGCGGGCGGCCGCCGCGTTCCGCCGGATCGGCATGCCGGGCTGGCTCCGCAGGCTCGACGCCGCGCGCACCCCCGGTCCCCCTGCCGCCGGGCGGGTGTGACCTCCGTCCGCCGGGGGAGAACTCGGCCGACACCGTCGGTGCGCGTCCCTATCCTCGGTCGGGACGATCTCGAGGGGGACGCGTGAGCACGTCGGCGACGAAGAGGCCCACCACGGCACCGGGTGTGGTGATCGCGCTGCTGGTCGGCTCCGCGTTCGTCATGATCCTGAACGAGACGATCATGAGCGTGGCGTTGCCCGTGCTGATCGTCGACCTGCAGGTCAGCGCCAGCACGGCCCAGTGGCTGACCAGCGGCTTCCTGCTGACGATGGCCGTGGTCATCCCGATCACCGGGTACCTGCTGCAGCGCTTCACCCCGCTGCAGGTGTACGTCGCGTCGATGACGCTGTTCAGCCTGGGCACGCTCGTGGCCGCGCTGGCCCCCGGGTTCGCGGTGCTGCTGGCCGGGCGCGTGGTGCAGGCCTCGGGCACGGCCGTGATGATCCCGCTGCTGATGACCACCGTGATGCGGCTGGTGCCCCCGGAGCGGCGCGGGCGGACGATGGGCACGATCACGATCGTCATCGCGGTGGCCCCGGCCGTCGGCCCGACGATCTCCGGGCTCGTCCTGTCGCTGCTGAGCTGGCGCTGGATGTTCTGGATCGTGCTGCCGATCGCCCTGGCCGCGCTGGCCGTCGGCGCCACCCGGCTGCGGGTGCCCTCGGAGACCCGCCCGGTGCCGCTGGACCTGCTGTCGGTGGCCGTGTCCGCGGTCGCGTTCTCCGGCCTGGTCTACGGGCTGTCCACCGTCGGCGAGGCGGCCCGCGGCGAGGCCGCGGTGTCCCCGTGGCTGCCGGTCGCGATCGGGTCCGTGGCGCTGGTGGCGCTGGTGGCCCGGCAGCTGCGGCTGCAGCGGGAGGACCGGGCGCTGCTGGACCTGCGCCCGTTCACCCACCGGCCGTTCGTCGTGTCGGTGCTGCTCGTGTCGCTGAGCTTCATGGCGCTGTTCGGCGCGCTCATCCTGCTGCCGCTCTACCTGCAGAACGTGCTGGGCGCCGACCCGTTCACCACGGGCCTGGTCGTGCTGCCCGGCGGGCTCGCGATGGGCCTGCTCGGGCCGGTGGTGGGGCGCCTGTTCGACCGCTTCGGCGCCCGCCCGCTCGTCGTCCCCGGCGCCGTGGTGATGTCCGCGGGCCTGTGGCTGTTCACCGCGCTGGGCGAGGGGTCCCCGCTGTGGACGGTGATCGTCGTGCACGTGGTGCTCGTGGTCGGCGTCTCGTTCATGGTCACGCCGCTGATGACCGAGGCGCTGGGGTCGCTGCCGCCCGCCCTGTACTCGCACGGCAGCGCGATCCTGACCACGCTGCAGCAGGTCGCCGGCGCGGCGGGCACCGCCCTGTTCGTCACCGTCACCACGCTGGCCTCGCTGGCGCCGGGCGGGGCGATCGACGCCACCGGCACGCGCGCCGCGTTCACGGTGGCGGCCGTGCTGTCGCTGGCGGCCGTCGGCGTCTCGCTGCTCGTGCGTGGCCGGACCGCTCCGGACAGTGAGCAATCTCCCGTGAAGGTCCAGTAGCCGGACGGACCGTCCGGCTGGTGGGATGGGCCGGTGGACATCGACGACGTGGTCGACACCGGCCGGTACCCGCTGAGCGACCCGGCCGGGCTGCACGAGGTGGTGGCCGGGGTGCGCGCCGCCCTGGCGGCCGACGGCTGCTGCGTGCTGCCCGACTTCGTGCGCCCCGACCGGCAGGAGCTGCTGCGCGCCGAGGGTGCCGCGCTGGCCCCGCACGCCCACCACGACGTCGAGACCGTCAACGTCTACAACACCGCCCCCGACGACACGCTGCCCGCCGACCACCCGGCCCGGGTGCCGATGCAGCGGGGCAACGCGTTCGTCGCCCGCGACCGGATCCCGGCGGACGCGGTGATCCACCGGATCTACACCGCGCCGGCGTTCCGGCGGTTCGTGGCCGCCTGCTTCGGGCTCCCGGCGGTGCACGAGCTGGCCGACCCGCTGTCCGGGCTCGTGCTCAACGTGGTCGCGCCGGGCCGCGAGCACCCGTGGCACTTCGACACCAACGAGTACACGGTCAGCATGCTGACCCAGGGCCCGGAGGCGGGCGGGGTCTTCGAGTACTGCCCGGGCATCCGGTCGGCAGGCACGGAGAACCTCGACGCGGTGCGCGCGGTGCTCGACGGGCGCGGCGCGCCCCGGCGCCTGGAGCTGCGCCCCGGTGACCTGCAGCTGTTCCTGGGCCGCTACTCCCTGCACCGGGTGAGCCCGGTCGCGGGCGGCACCGCCCGGCACACCGCGATCTTCGCCTACAGCGAGCGGCCGGGCGTCGTCGGTACGGTGGCCCGCACCCGCCAGCTGTTCGGCCGGGTCACGCCCGCCCACCTGGCCGCGCAGGACCGCGCCGTGCGCGTCGACGGACTCCTGATCTGACCGTGCACCCCGAGAGGAAGCCCGTGACCGAGCTGTCCCCCCTCACCTTCGGCAACGAGGACGCGCTGCCGCGCATCCCGCTGCCGACCGTCGACCGCAGCTGCGACCTGTTCCTGGAGTGGTGCGCGCCGCTGCTCACCGCGGAGGAGCTGGCGCAGACCGAGAAGGCCGTCGCCCGCTTCCGCGAGGAGGGCAGCGGGGCGCGCGTCCTGCACGCGGCGCTGGCGGAGTACGACGCCGAGCCGGGCGTGCACAGCTGGCTCGACGGCTTCTGGCGGCGCCGCTACCTGGGCCGCCGCGACCGGATCGCGCTCAACGCCAACTTCTTCTTCCTGTTCCAGCCGGCCGAGGGCGAGCCCGGCCAGGTCGAGCGGGCGGCCACGCTCACCGCCGCCGCCGTCGCCTTCAAGGGCCGCATCGACGCGCAGGAGGTGCCGCCGGAGGTGCAGCGCGGGCGGCCGCTGTCGATGGAGCAGCTCAAGTACGTGTTCTCGGCCTGCCGCATCCCCGGCGCAGAGATCGACTCGTCGCGCACGGCGTACCCGTCCGACGCCCGGCACGTCGTCGTGTTCCACCACGGCGCGGTGTTCGCGCTCGACGTCGTCGCCCCCTCCGGCGCGCCGCACACCACCGCCGAGATCGCCGACGGGCTGCGGGCAGTGCTCGCCGCGTCCCCGGAGCGCGGGCAGGCGGTCGGCCACCTCACGACGAAGGCGCGCGCCGAGTGGGCCGCGAGCCGCGAGGCGCTGCGCGCGCTCGACCCGGCCAACGCGCAGGCCTGCGAGGCGATCGAGACCGCGCTGTTCTGCGTCGCGCTGGAGGACACCGTCCCGGCCGACGCCCGGCAGGCCTGCGAGCACCTGCTGCACGGCGACAGCGGCAACCGCTGGTTCGACAAGTCCGTCACGCTCGTCGTCTTCGGCGACGGGTCGGCGGGCCTCAACGGCGAGCACTGCGAGCTGGACGGGACCACCGTCGTCGCGTTCATCGACGCGATCATCGGCACCCCCGCCGTGGACGGCGAGCCGCAGGGCGCGCCGGCCGTCGCGCCCGTGGAGTTCGTGCTCGACGACGCGCTGCGCGCCGACGTCGAGGAGGCCGGCCGGGCCTTCGCCGACTACGCCGCCGCCACCGCGACGAGCACGCTGTCGGTGGAGGGCTTCACCAGCGGCACCGCCAAGGCGCTGGGCGTCTCGCCCGACGCGTTCTGCCAGCTGGCGTTCCAGCTCGCCCACCAGCGGGCGAAGGGCCACCTCGGCGCGACCTACGAGTCGATCGCGACCCGGCACTTCCACCACGGCCGCACCGAGGCGATGCGGGTGGTCACCCCGCAGATCGCGGCGTTCGTCGCGGCGATGGTGGACCCCGCCGCCTCCGACGACCGGCGCCGCGCGGCGTTCCGCGCCGCCGCCGAGGCGCACGTCGCCCGCGCGCGCCAGTGCCAGGCGGGCGACGCCCCCGAGCAGCACCTGTGGGAGCTGCAGATGCTCCAGCAGCGCCGCGGCGCCGAGCTGGGCGTGCCCGAGCCGCTGGAGCTCTACGACTCGCCGGGCTGGCGGATCGTGCGCGACGACTACCTGTCCACCAGCGCCGTGCCCTCGCCCCGCGTGCAGTACTTCGGGTTCGGCTCGACGAGCCCCACCTGCATCGGCGTCGGGTACGGGCTGCAGGCCGACCGCTTCGACATCCACCTCTCGACCCCGGAGTCGGTGCGCGAGCAGATGACGGTGTTCGCCCGGTGCGTGCGGGAGTCGGTCGCCGAGCTCGTGGAGCTGCTGGCGTGACCGGGCGGACCGCGGAGAGCAAGGCCGACTTCTCCCGGATCTACACCCGCCCCGATCCCCGGGAGTTCGTCGCCGCGCTGGCCCCGCTGTCCTACCAGGTGCCGCGGCTGGCCCGGCCGATCGTGGAGGAGGAGCTGGCCGGGCGCACCGACCGGCCGGTGCTCGACGTCTGCTGCTCCTACGGGGTCAACTCCGCCCAGCTGCGGTGCGGGGTGGACCTGGCCGAGCTGGCCGACCGCTACGCCGACCCCGCGCTGGCCGCCCTCGACCCGGCGGCGCTGACCGCCGCGGACGCCGCGTTCTTCGCACAGCGGCTCGTCGCCCCCGAGGTGACGGTGCTGGGGCTCGACGCGTCGGCCCCGGCGATCGGGTACGCCCGCGCGGCCGGGCTGCTCGCCGACGGCTGGGCCGAGGACCTGGAGTCCGCCGCCCCGTCGGCGGCGCTCGCGGCCGGGATCGCGGACGTCGGCACCGTGGTGTGCACGGGCGGGGTCGGGTACGTCGGCGAGCGCACGTTCGGCCGCCTGCTGGACGTGCTCGACCCGGCGGGCCTGCGGCTCGTCGTCTTCGTGCTGCGGGTGTTCGACTACGGGCCGATCGCCGAGGTCCTGGCCGGGCGCGGGCTGGTCACCGAGAAGCGGCCGGGCACGTTCCCGCAGCGCCGCTTCGCCGACGCCGCCGAGCAGGAGGCCGCGGTGCACGACGTGCGCGCCCGCGGGCTCGACCCGGCCGGCCGGGAGGCCGACGGCTGGTACCACGCGGAGTGCTTCGTCAGCCGCCCGGCGTAGGGCGCGGGCCGGGTGTGCGGAATCCGTACAGTCCGCGGGCTGTGACCCGGGTCATCATCCGAGGATGACCCGGCTCCGCTTCGGCACCTTCCTCGCCCCGTTCCACGCCCCCGGCCAGAACCCGACGCTGGCCCTGCAGCGCGACCTGCAGCTCGTGGAACACCTCGATCGGCTGGGGTACGACGAGGCCTGGATCGGCGAGCACCACTCGGCGGGCAGCGAGATCATCGCCTCGCCGGAGATCTTCATCGCCGCCGCGGCCGAGCGCACCCGGCACATCAAGCTGGGCACCGGCGTCACGTCGGTGGCCTACCACAACCCGCTCTGGGTGGCCGACCGCATGGTCATGCTCGACCACCTCACCCGCGGCCGGACGATGCTCGGCGTGGGGCCCGGCTCGCTGCCCACCGACTCGTCGATGATCGGGCTGACCCCCACGGACACCCGCGAGCTGCTCGCCGAGAACCTCGACATCATCATGGCGCTGCTGCGCGGCGAGTCCGTCACGAGGCAGACCCGGACGCACAACCTGATCGACGCGCAGCTCCAGCTGCGGCCCTACTCGGACCCCTGCTTCGACATCGCCGTCGCGGCGGTGGCCTCGCCGACGGGACCCCGGATGGCCGGGCAGCACGGCGTCGGGCTGCTGTCGATCGGGGCGACCCTCACCCAGGACGGCTTCGACGCGCTCGCCCACCACTGGAGCGTCGTCGAGGAGCGCGCCGCCCACTACGGGCAGCCGACGCCGGACCGCTCGTCGTGGCGCCTCGTCGGGCTCATGCACGTCGCGGAGACCCGCGAGCAGGCCTACCGCGACGTCGAGCACGGCATCGTGGGGTGGTTCAACTACTTCCAGAAGGTCGCCGCGTTCCCGCAGATGGACGTCGGGAGCAGCGAGGACGTCAAGGGCATGATCGACTTCATCAACGAGGCCGGGATCGGCGCCATCGGCACCGTCGACGACGCGCGGGCGCAGGTGCAGAAGCTCTGGGACCAGTCCAACGGCGGTTTCGGCGCGATGCTGCTGCTCGGCCACGAGTGGGCCAACCCGGAGGCGACGAACCGCTCGTGGGAGCTGATCGCCCAGCACGTCATGCCGGCGTTCCAGGGCCAGGCCCGGGGGACGCTGGACGCCGCCGCCCGCGCCAGGGGCACGCGCGAGGCGCACGCGGCCACGCAGCTCGCGGCCGTCGACCACATGAACGCCAAGTACCAGCAGGAGCTGGCCGCGAAGGGCTGAGCCGTGTGACGCTGGGGCGGTGAGCACCGCATGGGAGCGGTTCCACGCCGGCGAGGACCCCGCCGGCGTGCGGAGCGAGGTGCTCACGTCCTGGCGGCGGTCGCGGATCAGCGGGGTCGATCCCGAGTACGTCGAGCCGCCGCACGTCGGCACGGACCCGGACACCCCGCTCGCCCGCGTCGCCGTGCCGGTCCTCGAGCGGATGGCCGAGCTGCTCGTCGGCGACCGCTCCTGCCTGGCCCTGGCCGACGCGCGCGGCGGGGTGCTCTGGCGGTGGGTGTCGGAGCCGATGCTGCGCACGACGCTCGACAAGCTGTCGGTGGTGCAGGGGTTCTGCTTCGACGAGTCGGTGGTCGGCACGAACGGGCTGGGCACCGCGCTGGAGACCGGTGAGCTCGCCGTCGTGCGCGGGTCGGAGCACTTCGTCCACCGCTTCCACGACGTCACCTGCGTGGCCGCACCGGTGCGCCACCCGGTGACGCGCCGCACGGTCGGCGCGATCAACGTGACCTGCCGCGCCGAGCACACGAACCCGCTGCTGACCGTCGTGGTCCGGCGCCTCGTCGACGAGGTGCAGACCGCCCTGCTGCACGCGGCGACGCGGCGCGAGCGGGCACTGCTCGACGCGTTCCTCGCCGCCCGGCGCACCACCCGCGGGCCGGTGCTCGCGCTCGGCGACGACGTCGTCATCGCCAACGCGGCCGCCACCGCGCTGGACCTGGACCACGAGCGGCTGTGGGCGGAGGTCCGCGGCCGCGGCGACGGCGACGTCGTGGCGCTGGAGGACCTGCCCGCGCAGGTGACGGTCGTGCGCGAGGACACGGCCGGCGTCGCTCTGGCGGTGCGGGCGGGGGCGTCCCGGTCGCGCCGCGCCCCGGATGCGGACCCCTGGGCCCGGCTCGTCGCACGGGCGGCGGCGCTGCTCGACCGCGGCCCGCTGCTGGTGCACGGCGAGCCCGGCACCGGCAAGGCCACGCTGCTCGGCGAGGTACTGGGGCCGGAGGTCGCGCGCGTCGACGGCCGCACCGACCGCGCCCCCGACCCGCCGGCCGGGCCGCTGCTCGTCGGACACGCCGACCTGCTCCCGCCCGCCGCGCTG
>JAPLAT010000468.1 GCA_026393175.1 Pseudonocardiales bacterium | reverse complement strand
GGCGCTGCTCGGGCGGCGTCGGGGCCCGCAGGGCGTGCGCACCGGTCGCGGCGGCGGCGTCGGCGACGGGGGCCGGCACGGCCGGATCGGGCCCGGCCCCCGGGAGCGGAGGACGCGACAGGGCCGGTCGGGGCGTCGCGGGCCGGAACGACCCCGAGCCCGACGTTCCCGACGACCCGGAGCCCGGGGTTCCGGAACCGGTCGACGCCGACCCGATCGAACCGGCCGGCGTGGAGTCGGTCGACGCCGTCCGGGCCGACGCCGACCCGACCGGTGCCGACCCGCCCGGTGCCGATCCGACCGGTGCCGGGCCCGTCGACGCCGAACCCGTCGACGCCGAATCGAAGGACCTCGACCCGAACGACGCCGACGCCGAGGACGGCGTGCGCCGCGGCAGGTCGGGCGCCGACGCGGCCTGCTCGGGGACGGTGACCGGGCGCTCCTGCGGGCCGGGGCGGGCCTCGTCGGGCCCGCGGTTCTGCAGGTACACCGCCGGGACCTCGACGGAGGCGAGCAGCCCGCCACCGGCCGCCGCGGGCCGCAGGGTCACCGCGATGTTGTGCCGGGCCGCGAGCCGGCCGACCACGAACAGGCCCATCCGCCGCGACACCGCGACGTCGACGATCGGCGGGGTGGCGAGCTGCTCGTTGATCGCCTGCAGCTCGTCGGGCTCGATGCCGACACCGGCGTCGCGGATCTCGATCACCAGCCGCCCGCCGGTGCCCCACGCCGCGTCGAGGACGACGGGCGACTCGGGAGGGGAGAACGTGGTGGCGTTGTCCAGCAGCTCCGCGACGAGGTGCACGAGGTCGTTGACGACCGGGCCGGCGACGGCGACGTCGGGCGCGCGGCGCACCGTGACCCGCCGGTACTGCTCGACCTCCGACACCGCCGCGCGCAGCACGTCCTGGGCGGCCACCGGCCGCTTGCGGCGCGGCCGCAGCTCGGCGGCGCCGGCGAGGACGAGCAGGTTCTCGTTGTTGCGGCGCATGCGGGTGGCGAGGTGGTCGAGCTGGAACAGGTTGCCGAGGTGCTCCGGGTCCTGCTCGCTCTTCTCCAGCTCGTCGATGAGCCTGAGCTGGCGCCCGACCAGCCCCTGGCTGCGCCGGGAGAGGTTGACGAAGATGTCGTTGACGTTGTTGCGCAGCAGCGCCTGCTGGGCCGCGAGCCGCACGGCCTCGGCGTGCACGGCGTCGAACGCGCGCGCGACCTCGCCGATCTCCTCGCGGGTGTCGATGTCGATCGGCTCGACGACGAGCGGGGTGACCTCGCCGTCCACCGTCTTCATCTGCTCGACGGCCTCGGGCAGGCGGCGCCGGGCGATGTCGAGGGCGTCGGTGCGCAGCGTGCGCAGCGAGACGATCATGGTGCGGGCCACGAGGCCGACGACGAGCGCGCCCAGCAGCAGAGCCAGCGCCAGCAGCACCGCGTTGACGACGGCGAGCGTGGTAGCCGCGGTGCGCCGGTCGGCGCTGGTGGTGATCAGCTCCGCGCGCATGGCGTCCTCGGCCTGGTCCATCTCGGCGAGGACGGCCTCGAACACCGGGACGGGGTCGCCCGCGTCGCCCTGGCCGGCGAGGAACCCCTGCACGAGCCGGGCCCGGTCGGTGTTGGCCGCGCCGGCGATCAGGGCCGCGTACCGGACGCGCTGGGCCGGGTCGAGGGCGGCGCGGAAGTCGGCGAGGCCGGTGCGCAGGCGGGCCTCGGACGACTGCACCTCCGCGGTGGTGGCGGGGTCGGCGCCGCTGCCCGTGGACACGAGCGCGAACTGCAGCGTGACCTCGGACCTGGCGACGCCGACGCCGGCCAGCGCGGTGGCCAGGCCGTTGACCTCGGTGGTGTTGACGCCGCGCAGCAGGGCCTCGTCGACCTCGGCCAGGCGCGCCAGGATGTCGGAGTAGCGCGCGAGCACCGCGGACGGCGGCGCGGCGGAGGTGGTGACGAGCGCGCGCACGTCGCCGAGCCGGGCGAGGGCCTGCTCGGCCTGGCGGACCGGCGCGGCGATCTCGCCCACGTCCGCCACCAGCGCGTCGAGGACCGGGGCGGCGGCCGCCGCGCGGGCGTCGGTCTCCGCCGTGGCGGCGCTCGACCCCGCCGGGTCGACCCGGTCGCGCGCGACGAAGACCGCGGCCGCGTAGCGTTCCTCGCCGACGGCCTGCAGCAGTTCGGCCACGGAACCCTGGGCCTCGGCGAACCGGGCGACGCGGCTCAGCTCCGCGGCCTCGCCCGCCTGGTCGGTGATGCGCAGGCCGCCCAGCGCGAGCGCGAGAACGGCCGGGACGAGCAGCACGACGGCCAGCTTGACCCGCAGGCTCCAGTGCCTCGGCGTTCTCCAGGTCCCGGCGGTGTCCTCGGGTGCGGGCACGGCGCCTCCTCCGTCAGGTGCTCGGCGCGCGGTGGGCGGACGATCACCCGCCCTCCGCTCGGGGAGCGCGAGCGCCAGGAGTGTAGCGGTCCGTGGTGGCGATGCTCACTCGATCGGGACCGCTACGCTCGCGCCGCCGAGCAGATCTGACCACCGGTGACCGGGTCCGGACGCCTCTGCCGCCGAACGGGTGACATCGAGGTGCGGGATCCGGGCTGGGGTCGATCATCCACTCGGCCGTCGGCCAGGATGCGCACGGCATCCACCGGACGACGTCCGCTCCCCACGACGGAGGCACAGGCATGGCCGGCACGAGGGTCGAGTTCGACCGTCGCAGATTCCTCAAGGCGATCGGCACCGCCGGGGCGGTGGTCGCCGCGGGCGGCACCGTCGCCGGCTGCGGCGGTCTGCAGGGCAGCGACGACGGGGGCGGGGGCGGCGGGGGCGACGTCATCCGGATCGGCTACGTCAGCCCCGAGACCGGGCCGCTCGCGCCGTTCGGCGAGGCCGACCAGTTCGTCATCACCGCGATCGGCGAGTTCTTCGCCCAGAACCCGATCCAGGTCGGCGGCACGTCCTACCCGGTGGAGATCGTCAAGCGGGACAGCCAGTCCGATTCCAACCGCGCCGCCGACGTGGCCGCCGACCTCATCCAGAACGGCGGCATCCACCTGATGCTCGTCTCGTCGACGCCGGACACCTCGAACCCGGTGAGCGACCAGTGCGAGGCCAACGGGATGCCGTGCATCTCGACGGTGACCCCGTGGCAGCCGTGGTTCTTCGGCCGCGGCGGCACCGAGGGCAGCCGCTTCCAGTGGACCTACAACTTCTTCTGGGGCCTCGAGGACGTCGAGGCCGTCTTCGCCGACATGTGGGACCGGGTGCCCACCAACCGCGTCGCCGGCGCCCTGTGGCCCAACGACCCCGACGGGCTGGCGTGGGGCAACCCGACCACCGGCTTCCCGCCGGTCATCGGCCAGCGCGGCTACCAGACGATCGACCCGGGCAACTACCCCAACGGCACCCAGGACTTCTCCGCCCAGATCGCGCAGTTCCAGAGCGCGGGCGCGGAGATCCTGCTCGGCGTGCCGATCCCGCCGGACTTCACGACGTTCTGGCGCCAGGCCGTGCAGCAGGGCTTCTCCCCGCGGATGGCGACGATCGGCAAGGCGCTGCTGTTCCCGTCCAGCCTGGAGGCGCTCGGCGACATCGGCGTCAACCTCGGCACCGAGGTGTGGTGGTCGCCGAACCACCCGTTCACCTCGTCGCTGACGGGGCAGAGCGCGGGCGAGCTCGCCGCCGCCTACACCGAGACCACGGGCCGGCAGTGGACGCAGCCGATCGGCTTCGCGCACGCGCTGTTCGAGGTGGCCGCGGCCGCGTTCGGCGCGGTCGGGGCGATCGACGACCGGCAGGGCCTGGCGACGGCGATCGGCGGGCTGCGGCTCGACACGATCGTCGGCCCGCTGGACTGGACCTCGGGGCCCACCCCGAACGTCGCGAAGACCCCGCTGGTCGGCGGGCAGTGGCGGGCGGGCACCGACTTCCCGTTCGACCTCGTGATCGTGGACAACACGCAGAGCCCGACGATCCCGGTGGCCGGTGCGGTCGAACCCCTGCGCTGACGCACGAGCCGGGAGGGCGCCGCGATGAGCGGGCTCGAGGTCGCGGACCTGACCCGGTCCTTCGGCGCCCTGCGCGTCGTCGACGGCGTGTCGTTCACGGTGGACGGCGGCACCGCGCTGGGCATCGTCGGGCCCAACGGCGCGGGCAAGACGACGCTGCTCAACCTGCTCGACGGCGTGGTCACCGCCGACCGCGGCCGGGTCGTGGTCGGCGGGCGGGACCTCACCCGGGCCGACGCGGCCACGCGCTGCCGGGCCGGCGTGGGCCGCACCCACCAGGTGCCGCGGCCGTTCACCGGCATGACGGTGTTCGAGAACGCGCTGGTCGGCGCCGTGCACGGGGCCGGGCTGCGCGGCACCGCGGCGCACGGCGCGGCGCTGGACGCGCTGCGCCGCACCGGGCTCGACGACCGCGCCGACGTCCTCGCCGGCTCGCTGCGGCTGCTCGACCGCAAGCGCCTGGAGCTCGCGCGGGCGCTGGCCTGCGGCCCCACGCTGCTGCTGCTCGACGAGATCGCCGGCGGCCTCACCGACGCCGAGCTGCCCGAGCTGGTGGCGCTGGTCCGCGAGCTGCGCGACGGCGGCACCACCGTCGTGTGGATCGAGCACATCGTGCACGCGCTGCTCGAGGTGGTGGACACGATGCTGTGCCTGGCCTCGGGATCGGTGCTGGCCGCGGGTGCGCCGGACGTGGTGCTGGCCGACCCTCGGGTGCGCGAGGTCTACCTCGGCTCGGGCGTGGAGGGGCTGGCATGACGCTCGTCGTCGAGGGGCTGCACGCGCGCTACGGCGAGTTCCCCGCCCTGTCCGGCGTCGACCTCACCGTCGGCGACGGCGAGGTGCTGGCCGTGATCGGCGCCAACGGCGCGGGCAAGTCGACGCTGCTCGGCGCGGTCGGCGGGACGGTGGTGGCCACCGGGGGCGTCGAGCTCGACGGCGTGCCGCTGCACGGCCTGCGCCCGCACGAGCGCGCCCGGCGCTGGATCGCGACCGTCCCCGAAGGGCGGCGGCTGTTCCCGAGCCTGTCGGTGCGGGAGAACCTGCTCATGGGCGCGATCCGCGGCCGGACCGGGCCGTGGACCGTCGACGCCGTGCACGAGACGTTCCCGTTCGTCGCGAAACTGCGCGACCGGCCCGCCGGGGCGCTCTCCGGCGGCGAGCAGCAGGCCGTCGCGATCGGGCGGGCGCTGCTGGCGAACCCCCGCGTGCTGCTGCTCGACGAGGTCTCGCTCGGGCTCGCACCGGCGATCGTCGAGCGGCTCTACCGCACGCTGGCCGACCTGCGCTCCGGCGCGATGGCGATGGTCGTGGTCGAGCAGGACGTCGGGCAGGTGCTGGCGCTGGCCGACCGGGTGCTGTGCCTGCGGGCGGGGCGCCCCGTGCTCGCCGCCCCCGCCGCCGACGTCACCGCCGCCGACGTGACGGCCGCGTACTTCGGGACCCCGGCGGACGGAGCAGCCTCGTGACCTGGGTGAACGCGATCGTGCAGGGGATCCTGCTCGGCGGGGTGTACGCGCTGTTCGCCTGCGGGCTGTCGCTGGTGTTCGGCGTGCTGCGAATCGTCAACCTGGCCCACGGCGACCTGACGGTGCTGGCCGCGTTCCTCGCCGTGGTCGTCGTCGGCGCGGTCGGGGTGCCGCCGCTGGTGGCGCTCGTCGTGGTGGTGCCGGTGCTCGCGGCGCTGGGCTGGCTGCTGGCCCGCACGCTGCTGCAGCGCAGCCTGGAGGCGGGTGAGCTGGCCCCGCTGCTCGTCACGTTCGGGCTGTCCATCGTCGTGCAGAACGCGCTGCTGCAGACGTTCTCCGCCGACGCCCGCTCGCTCCCGGCCGGGGACCTGGGCACCGCCGGGGTGCCGCTGGGCGGCGGCGTCGCGGTGGGGGTGCTGCCGGTGCTGACGCTCGTCGTCGCCGTCGCGGTGCTCGCCGGGCTGCAGGTGCTGCTCGCCCGCACGGCCGTCGGCCGCACCATGCGCGCCACGAGCGACGACCCCGTCACGGTGCAACTGCTCGGCGTGGACCACCGCCGCGTGTACGCCGTCGCGATCGCGCTGGCGTTCGGCACCGTCGCGCTGGCCGGGGTGTTCTACGGGCTGCGGGGCACGTTCACCCCGACCATCGGCCCGCAGCTGCTGATCTTCGCCTTCGAGGCCGTGATCATCGGCGGGCTCGGGTCGCTGTGGGGCACCCTGCTCGGCGGCGTCGTGCTCGGCGTGGCGCAGACCGTCGGCGCGCAGATCCAGCCCAGCTACGGCGTGCTGGCCGGGCACCTGGTGTTCCTCCTGGTGCTCGCGATCCGGCCGCAGGGACTCCTCGGGAGGGGACGATGACCGCGCCACCGGTGGTCCGGCGGGGTACGCGCGCGTCGCGGGCCACCGCGTTCGCCGCCCTGCCCGTGCTCGGCCTGCTGGCCGCGCTGCCCTACCTCGTCGCGCCCGGGATCACCCGGCCGATGGTCGGGCTGTTCGCGCTCGTCGTCATGGCGAGCATGTGGAACCTGCTCGCCGGCTACGGCGGGATGATCTCGGTCGGCCAGCAGGGGTTCATCGGGCTGGGCGCCTACACCGTCCTCGTCACCGACCTGCTCGGGATCTCGCCCTACCTGGGGATCCCGCTGGCCGCCGCCGTCGCCGCCCTGGTCGCGCTGCCGACGACGCTGCTGGTGTTCCGGCTGGCCGGTGGCTACTTCGCCATCGGCACCTGGGTGGTGGCCGAGGTGTACCGCCTGGTCACGGTGGAGGTCGGGGCCGTCGGGGGCGGGTCGGGGGCCTCGCTCACCGGGCTGTCCGGGTTCGACCCGATCGTCCGCGGCGCCGTCACCTACTGGTGCGCCCTGGCCGCGGCGGCCGCCGCGATCGGGGGCGTGTTCCTGCTGCTGCGCTCGCGCACCGGCCTCGCGCTCACCGCGATCCGCGACGACCCGGTGTCCGCGCAGAGCAGCGGCGTGCGGGTGACGAGCGCGAAGCGGCTGGTGTTCGTCGTCGCCGCGGCCGGGTCCGGGGTGGCGGGCGCGATCATCGTCCTCGACTCGCTGCGCGTGCAGCCCGACTCGATCTACAGCGTGCAGTGGTCGGCCTTCATGATCTTCATGGTGGTCATCGGCGGGCTCGGCACGCTGGAGGGCCCGGTCCTCGGCGCACTCGTGTTCTTCGCGCTGCAGCAGCTGCTGGAGCCCTACGGCGCCTGGTACCTGGTCGTCCTCGCGCTGGTGGCGATCGGCGCGGCCGTGTTCGCCCGCCGCGGGCTGTGGGGCCTGCTCACCGGCGGCCGGGACTTCCGGCTGCTGCCCACCGGCCACCGGGTGAACGATCCGGCCCGCTGAGCGACACTGGCGCCGTGTACGACTCGGTGTCCCGGACCCTCGGCCAAGCGGCCGCCTCCGCCCGCGCGGTCGTCGAGCTGGCCCGCTCCGGCGTGGTCCGCCCGGTGCGGCCCGACCGGCTCGCCCGCATGGCCGTGGCCGCCCTGCGCTACCGGCTCACCGTCGCGGCCGGGTTCGTCGCGGGCGCCGCCCGCCACCCCGACCGCACGGCCGTCATCGACGACCGCGGCTCGATCACCTACGCCGAGCTGCACGAGCGCACCGACCGGATCGCCCGGGCGCTGGCCGCGGCCGGCGTCGGCGGGGGCACCCGCGTCGGCGTGCTGTGCCGCAACCATCGCGGCGCCGTGGAGATGCAGGTGGCGGCGGGCAAGCTGGGCGCCGACGTCGTCCTGTTCAACACCGGGATGTCGGCGGGCCAGGTCCGCGAGGTCGCGGACGAGCTGGACCTGCGGCTGCTGGTCGCCGACCCCGAGTTCGCCACGGTCACCGAGGGGCTCCCCTGCCCGGTCGTCCCCGACACCGACGAACTGGGCGACGGCCCCGGCCCGCTGCCGCTGCGGCCCGCCGCCGGGCACACGATCGTGCTCACCTCCGGCACCACCGGCCCGCCCAAGGGCGCCCGCCGCCCGGCCCCGCACAGCCTCGCGCCGGTCGCCGCCGTGCTCTCCGAGATCCCGCTGCGGGCGGGCGGGCCCGTGCACATCGCCGCGCCGCTGCTGCACACCTGGGGCCACGCGGCACTGCAGCTCGCCATGCTGCACGGCGCGCCCGTCGTCCTCACGGAGCGGTTCGACCCCGGCCGCTTCCTCGACCTCGTCGCCGAGCACCGCTGCGACGCCGTGTTCGCGGTGCCGGTGATGCTGCAGCGGGTGCTGGAGCTGCCGGACGCGGGATGGCGCGGCCACGCGCCGCGGATCGTCGCCGTCAGCGGCTCGGCGCTGCCCGCCGGGCTGGCCACGGCGTTCCTGGACCGGTTCGGCGAGGTCCTCTACAACCTCTCCGGCTCCACCGAGGTCTCGTGGGCGAGCATCGCGACCCCGGCCGACCTGCGCGCCGCGCCCGGCACCGCGGGCCGCGCCCCCGTCGGCACGCGGCTGGTGGTGCTCGGCGAGGACGACGCGCCGGCGCCCGCCGGGGCCGAGGGGCGGGTGTTCGTCGCCAACGACATGCCGTTCGAGGGCTACACGCGCGAGGACGCCGACGTCGAGCGCTCGGGGGACCTCATCGGCACCGGCGACGTCGGGCATCTCGACGAGCACGGCAGGCTGCACCTCACCGGGCGGGCCGACGACATGTTCGTCAGCGGCGGGGAGAACGTGCACCCGGGCCCGGTCGAGGACCTCCTCACCGCGCGCGCCGAGGTGCGCGAGGCCGCCGTCGCGGGCGTGCCGGACGACGAGTACGGCCAGCGGCTCGCCGCGTACGTCGTGCTGGAGCCGGGTGCTCAGGTCGACGCCGACACCGTCCGGGGCTGGGTGCGCGCGGAGCTGTCCCGCTTCGCCGTGCCGCGCGACGTCGAGTTCCTCGACGAGCTGCCGCGCAACGCCACCGGCAAGGTCGTGCACCGCGAGCTGACCCGTTCCGACCCGGCGCGGTAGGGCGCCGCGCTACCGTCCCCGGGTGCTCCGCGCCGCGCTCCTGGTCACGCTGCTGGCGCTGATCGTGGCCTGCGCACCGGCCGCCGTCACTCCGCCCCCCGGCACCGCCGCCGAGCCGACCGCCTCGGCCCGGCCCCGCGACATCGACGTCAGCGGCATCCTCCCTTGTGAGCTGCTCACCGACGCCCAGCGTGCGGAGCTGCGGCTCGACGGCGAACCCCGGCTGAGCAGCGGCAACGACGCCCTGTTCGGGCAGGCCCGCTCGTGCAACGTCCGTCGCTTCGAGACGCGGCCGGCCATCACGCTCCGGATCACCCTGGCCGTCGAGTACGGCATCGAGCGCTTCACTGACCCGCGCCTGGTGACCCCCGCCGAGCCCATCGAGATCGCCGGCTACTCCGCCGTCCTCTCCCCACCGCCACCGTCGATGCCGGACAACTGCCTCGTCGCCGTCGACGTGGCGCCTGGCCAGATGGTCGGTGTGATGCTCTCCGACGGCGGCGGCGACCCGCCGGTCCCGCTCGACCAGCCACCCTGCTCGCGCGCTGACCTTCACACCTGCGAACGGTTCCGCGGAACCGCCTCGCCGCCAGCGGGTGCCACCTACCGTGCGCGCGATCGTCGATCCCGCCCCGGAGGCCCGCCGTGCCCGAACTCCGCCCCGCCGTGCTCCGCATCGAGCCGGACACGATCCCGCAGCTCCGCACACTGATCGCCGAGTGCCTGGATCTGCTCGACGACAAGCTCGGGAGACTCCGGGCCGACGGCCGAATGTTCGACCCGTGGATGCACGACCCCGTCAGCATGCGCATGCGTGACCTCTACAACGAGTCCGTCATGGACGCCGCCGACGGCGGCTACGCCGCTCTACGCGCCTACGAGGCCGAACTCCTGCGGGTCCACGACACCCTCGCCGAGATGGAGCGGAACTACCGCGCCACCGACGAGGACACCGCCGCACTGTTCGAGGGACGGGCGTGAGCGGGCCGCGCTCCGCCCCGACCGACCGCCACACCACGACGGGCCCTACGGGCTGATCCGTTCACCCCCGACGGCAAGGGATGCCGCGCTACCGTCCCCGGGTGCTCCGCGCCGCGCTCC
>JAPLAT010000624.1 GCA_026393175.1 Pseudonocardiales bacterium | reverse complement strand
GCCCGCGAGGAGCTCACCTACGCCGGGCTGGACGGCGAGATCTGGCAGTGCCCGGTGGTGCTGCTGGCCGACGTGCGCAGCGTGGGCGTGCAGGGCGACGGGCGCACGTACGGCCATCCCGTGGTGCTGCGGCCGGTGTCCAGCGAGGACGCCATGACCGCGGACTGGACCCGCCTGCCCTACGACGTCCTGGAGCGCGTCTCCACCCGGATCACCAACGAGGTGGCCGAGGTCAACCGGGTCGTCCTGGACGTCACGAGCAAGCCCCCCGGCACGATCGAATGGGAGTGACGGGCCCCCTCCCCAGGGGTCCCGCCACTCCCGTTCCGGTTCCGCCCCCCGCTCCCCGGCGGGGACGGGTGGTCTAGTCGGTCCGCCGGGTGCGCATGCTGCCCACCAGCAGCACGAGCCCCAGCGCGGCGGCGCCGCCGGCGAGCACCCAGCGCACGTCCACCGGGGGCAGTTCGCCGACGAAGGCGAAGACCGCGAGGACGAGGGCCAGCAGCCCGGTCACGAGCGTCAGCGGCTCGGGCGAGCGACGCTTCTGCAGGTCAGCCACGGAGCACCTCCACGTCACCGGCGTTGGCGTGCACGGTGATCTCCAGGGGGCGGCCGCCGGCCACCCCGTCCCGGCCGAGGTTGTCCTCGACCGTCAGCGACGCCCCGATGCCGTCGCGGCTCTCGCCGTCGAAGGTGACGGCGCCGGCCCCGGTGGTGGCCACCAGCGACACGTCGGCGTCCCGCGGCACGGTCACCCGGACGTCACCCGCCCCGAGCACGATCCCGGTGCGCACCGGGGCCGGCGCGGTCGCGCTGCTGGTGAGGTCCAGCCGCGACAGGTCCAGCTCGACGTCGCCCGCGGTGTGGCTGTAGAGCGGCGCGACCTGCGCGGCCGACACCGGGCTCGCCCGGAGGTCGCCGAACCCGCCTTCGGGCCAGTCCTCGACCGGTGCGGCGAGCGAGCCCCAGGTGAGCAGGCCGACCACCACGGCCGCCGGCACGAGACCGCGCCCGGCGTGCAGGAACGACCCGACCACCAGGCCGGCGCCCAGCACCGCCAGCACGACGCCCAGCAGCACCGGCGCCCCGGCCGCGGACAGCATCCCGGTCGCCAGGAGCAGCAGGCCCGTGACGCCACCCGCGAGCAGCGCGGCCGCGAGCGTCACGGCGGTGACGGGCGGGCGCCGCGGTGCGGGCGGCGCGGGCGGGCCGCCCGGCTCGGGCAGGTCCCACGCGAACGGGGCCGCGCCGAGCGGGTCCCAGGACGGCGGCGTGGCCGCGTCGACCCCGGGGAGGTCCTTGTGCAGCGAGACCGCCGGTGCCGCCGCCTGCGGGGCCTCCGCGACCCCGGCCCGCCGGTCGCCGCGCGAGCGGTGCAGCAGGAACAGCAGCCCGAACACCACCAGCCCGGCGAGGATCCCGCCCGCGCCGCCCGGCCCGTCGCCGCCGAACGCCCAGCCGAGGCTGAGGAACGCGAGCACGGCGAGCCCGAACAGCAGGTGCGGGCGGCGCCTGCCGTCCGGTGCCCCGTCCGAGGGCAGCACGAGCCAGCCCGCCAGGTAGAGCGGCACGCCGACGCCGCTGAACGCGGCGACGACGAACCCGACCCGGATCAGCACCGGGTCCACGTCGTACCGCCTGCCGATCGCCGCGGCCACGCCCGCGACCTTCCGATCGTCACGCGGCCGGGCGGGCCGCGTCTCCCACATCTCGCGGAAGGTGTTCCGCACCTCTGTCCCGTCCATGGTCACCACCCTGCTCCCGCCGCGCGCCCCCCGGCTCCGGGATCACCCCGGGTTTCTCCCTGATGGGCACCCTGCCCGGCCGTGTGACCATGACATGGTGTCCACCCGACCCGCGACCACCCACCCGCCCGCCCCGCCCCTCCTGCGCCGCCGCAGCGGCCGGGTCGTGGCCGGCGTGGCGGGCGGCGTCGCCGACCACCTCGGTGCGCCCGTGCTCTGGGTGCGCGCCACGTTCGTCGTCCTCGTGGCGTTCGGCGGCGCCGGCGTGCCCGCCTACGGGCTGCTCTGGATGTTCGTCAAGCAGGAGCCCCGCGACGTCGAGCGGCGCACCCCGGCCCGGGAGCGCCAGCAGGCCGTCGGGCTCGCGGCGCTCGGGCTCGCGGCGGGGCTCGTCGCCGCGGCACTCGGCAACGACGTGTTCGGCTGGATCGTCGGCCCGCTCGGGGTCGCGGCGATCGGCGCGAGACCCAGCGCAGGCGCTGGACCCGGACCGGGGCGGCGGTCGGCGGCCGCACGGCCGTGCTGCGGACGCTCGCCGGTGCGCTGTTCGTCGCGGCCGGGATCGCCGTGTTCCTCTTCGGTCAGCTGCAGCTCGGCCAGGTGCAGTTCGCGCTGCTCGCCGTGCTCGTCACGCTCGTGGGCGTCGGCGTCATCACCGTGCCGTGGTGGGTGCGGCTGGCCCGCGAGCTCACCGACGAGCGGCGCGAGCGCATCGCCGAGACCGAGCGCGCCGAGATCGCCGCGCACCTGCACGACTCGGTGCTGCAGACCCTCGCGCTGATCCAGCGCCAGTCCGACCAGCCCCGCGAGGTGGCCCGGCTGGCCCGCTCCCAGGAGCGCGAGCTGCGCACCTGGCTCTACGGGCCCGGCGGCTACGGCCGCACCCCGCAGCTCGACGCCGGGCTCACCGAGGCCCTCGCCGCGGCCGCCGCCGAGGTGGAGGACACCTACGCCGTCACCGTGAACCCGGTCGTCGTGGGCGGCGACCGCCCGCTCGACGACCGGCTCCGCGCCCTCGTCCTCGCCGGCCGCGAGGCGATGGTGAACGCGGCCAAGCACGCCGGGGTGGCCGAGGTGTCGGTGTTCTGCGAGGTGGAGACCGGGGAGGTGCACCTGTTCGTGCGCGACCGGGGCAAGGGCTTCGACCCCGACACCGTGCCCGACGACCGGCACGGCCTCGCCGACTCCGTGCACGGCCGCATGGAGCGCCACGGAGGTACGGTGCGGCTGCGCAGTACCCCCGGTGAGGGCACCGAGGTGCACCTGACCGTGTCGACCCCGCAGGAGGTCCCGTCATGACCGAGCCGATCACGGTGTTCCTGGTCGACGACCACGCCCTGTTCCGCTCGGGCGTGCGCGCCGAGCTGGACCGCGGCGTGCCCGACGTCGAGGTCGTGGGCGAGGCCGGGTCGGTGGACGAGGCCGTGGCCGCGATCCGGCACACGCGCCCGCAGGTCGTGCTGCTCGACGTCCACATGCCCGACGGCGGCGGCGCCGAGGTGCTGCGCGTGCTGCGCCCCGAGCTGCCCGACGTGGTGTTCCTGGCCCTGTCGGTGTCGGACGCGGCCGAGGACGTCATCGCCGTGATCCGGGCGGGCGCCCGCGGCTACGTCACGAAGACGATCTCCGGCCGGGAGCTCGCCGACGCGGTGCGCCGCGTGCACGGCGGCGACGCGGTGTTCTCCCCGCGGCTGGCCGGCTTCGTGCTCGACGTGTTCTCCGACCGGCCCGGCGCCGCCCCGCCCGGGGACCCGGAGCTGGACCGGCTCACCCGCCGCGAGCGCGACGTCCTGCGGCTGCTCGCCCGCGGGTACTCCTACAAGGAGATCGGCGGGGAGCTGTTCATCTCCGTGAAGACGGTGGAGACCCACGTGTCGAGCGTGCTGCGCAAGACCCAGCTGTCCAACCGCTACGAGCTGTCGCGCTGGGCGTCGGACCGCAGGCTGGTCTAGCCGCCCGCGGGGTGCGGCCTCAGAGCAGGCCGGCCACCGTGTCCACCAGGCCGCCGACGACGCCGCCGACGAGCCCGGGGCTCTCCTCGTCCTCGTCCTGGGGGGCGCCGCCGCCGTTGTTGCCGCCGCCGTTGCCGTTGCCGCCGCCGTTGCCGCCCTGGGCGTCGTCGTCGTCGGAGGAGTCGCCCCCGGACGCGCCGCCGCCGGAGCCCTGCTCGTCGTCGACCGTGTCGTCGCCGCCGCCCGCGCCGTCGCCGGACCCGGCGGTGCTCGGCGCGGCCGTGGTGGGCGCGGCCGCGGCCGTGGGGGCCGCGGAGCGCTCGGCGGAGGCCGGGGTGTCCCGCTCGGCGGTGCGCTCGGGCGTCGCGGCGGTGCTGCTGGGGAAGGCGGCGTTCATCCAGGCCTGGTCGACGCCCTCGCCGGCGTCGAGGACCCCGGTGGCGGCGCTCGGGCCGATGCCCGGGATCGGCGCGGCGGCCGGGGTCTGCTGGTCCAGCCACGCGCGGCTGGGCTCCTCGAGGGCCCGGTCCTCGCCCGTCGGCTCCGGCGAGCCGGTGGTGACGAACGCCGTGCCGACGACGGAGCCGGCGGCGAGGAGCACGCCCGCGGCGATCGCGCCGCGCTTGACGAGGGCGCCGGACGGGCGGCGGCGCGCCTCGTCCTCGCGGTACTCGGTGACCTCGAACTCCTCGCCGAAGGCCTCGGCGGGGGCCGCGGGCGCGGCGGGGGGCAGGTGGCCCTCGCGGCGCAGCAGGCTCTGCACGGAGACCGGGACGGTGTCCGGCTCGGGCTCGACCGTGGCCGGGCTGTAGCGGCTCAGGAGGTCCGCGACGGTGATGACGCCGGTGGGCGCGGCCGCCCCTGCGTCACGGGTCGGGGTGTCGCGGGTGGCCAGCTGAGGCACGGCGCGGTGTCCTCCCATGGAGTGAACAGGTCACGCAGTGTCTACCGGACGTACGGGCGTTCGGCCAAGTGCCCGTCGCCCGCTCGTCGCGCTTCACCCGATGGAGTGATGGCCGTTCACCGATGAGCACGCACCGCTCACCGGGGAGGGGCAGGTCAGGAGCCGCCCCGGAACCGGGTCCGCGTGTCGCCGAGTGCCCGGGTGGCGGCCAGCCCGGCGCCCCCTCCGACGAGCAGGCCGAGCAGGTCCACGGGCACGCTCGCCGGGGCCGTCAGCAGCAGGCCGAGGACCGCGACGGCGGCCGTGCCGCCCGCGACCCGCCGGCGGCCGTCCACGTAGGCCTCGGTGGCGCCGCCCGCGGCGCCGCGCGTGCGGGCCGCGGAGCGCAGCATCGCGAGGTAGCCGACGTGGCCCAGGGCGGCGAGCACCCCGGCCAGCGCGACGAGGAAGGCGACGATCCCGACGACGGTTCCCACCCCGTCAGGCTACCGGCCGCCGAGCCGTCCGCGGCCCAGCCGGAGCAGGATCATCCCCAGCTCGCGGCCCTCGCTGCCGAGCTCGCGGAAGCGGGCCAGCACCGCCATCTCGCTGTTGTAGACGATGCGGGGCCCGCCCGCGGCCATCCGGGCGCGGCCGATCCGCTGCGACACCTCGCTGCGCCGCTTGACCAGGCGGAGGATCTCCGCGTCCAGGTGGTCGATCTCGAGGCGAAGGGCCTCGATCTCCTCGGCCGCCGGGACGTCGTCCCCCAGCGGGGTCTGGTCGGTGCTCACGGTCACGGTCTCCTCCTGTCGCCGGCGCCCGTCCCGGAACACGAAGAAGCCCCGGGTCCTGGTGGACTCCGGGGCTCGTGGGTCGGTTCAGCGCTGCGCCACGGGCACCGGGGTCCGGTACCCGTAGAAAAATCGCCGACGCTGGGATGTCACGGGTCGGAGTGTGCCACAGTCGGAGGCCGTCGGGGAGCGGCGGTAGCCTGTTCGACACGATGAGTGCGCTGTTCGAACTCCCCACCGAGCCCGCCCGCCCCCGTACCGCTCGCGGCGCGGCGCTGCTGGAGGGGCTGAACCCGCGCCAGCGCGAGGCCGTCGTCCACGCCGGGTCGCCGCTGCTGATCGTCGCGGGGGCGGGGTCGGGCAAGACCCGCGTGCTCACCCACCGCATCGCCTGGCTGCTGGCCGAGCGGGACGTGCACCCCGGCGAGATCATGTCGATCACGTTCACGAACAAGGCCGCCGCCGAGATGAAGGAGCGGGTCGACGCGCTGGTCGGCCGCCGCGGCAACGCGATGTGGGTCTCCACGTTCCACTCGATGTGCGTGCGCATCCTGCGCCGCGAGGCCAAGCACCTGGGCGTGCGCAGCGCGTTCTCCGTCTACGACGCCGACGACACCCGCCGGCTCGTCGCGCTCGTGGTGCGCGACCTGGAGCTCGACCCCAAGAAGTACGCCGCGCGGGCCGTCGCGGCGCAGGTGTCCAACCTCAAGAACGAGCTCATCGGCCCGGACGACGCCGCGGCGCGCGCCACCACCGACCACGAGCGGAAGGTCGCCGAGGTCTACGGCGTCTACCAGGCCCGGCTGCGCACGGCCAACGCGTTCGACTTCGACGACCTGATCATGGAGACGGTGTCGCTGCTGCAGCGGCTGCCCGCCGTCGCGGAGTACTACCGCCGCCGGTTCCGGCACGTGCTCGTCGACGAGTACCAGGACACCAACCACGCCCAGTACGCGCTGGTCCGCGAGCTGGTGGCGCCCGCGGCCGAGGGCGTGCCGCCCGGCGAGCTGTGCGTCGTCGGCGACTCCGACCAGTCGATCTACGCCTTCCGCGGCGCCAACATCCGCAACATCGTGGAGTTCGAGCAGGACTTCCCGGACGCGCGCACGATCCTGCTGGAGCAGAACTACCGCTCCACGCAGTCGATCCTGTCCGCGGCCAACGCCGTCATCGCCCGCAACCCGGACCGCCGCGACAAGCGGCTGTGGACCGAGGAGGGCGAGGGGGAGAAGGTCGTCGGCTACGTCGCCGACAACGAGCACGACGAGGCCGCGTTCGTCGCGGGCGAGATCGACCGGCTCGTCGACTCCGGGGAGATCCGCAACTCCGACGTGGCGGTGTTCTACCGGACCAACAGCCAGAGCCGCGTGTTCGAGGACGTGTTCCTGCGCGTCGGGCTGCCCTACAAGGTCGTCGGCGGGGTGCGGTTCTACGAGCGCCGCGAGGTCCGCGACGCGCTGGCCTACCTGCGGGTGCTGTCCAACCCCGAGGACACCGTCAGCCTGCGCCGCATCCTCAACGTCCCCAAGCGCGGCATCGGCGACAAGGCCGAGGACACCGTCGCCGGCTACGCCGAGCGGGAGCGGATCTCCTTCGCCGCGGCGCTGCGCGTGGCGGCCGAGCAGCCCGAGCGGATCCCCGGGCTCGTCACCCGCTCGCAGCGGGCGATCGCCGGCTTCGTCCGGCTGCTCGACGGCCTCACCGAGCTCGTGGAGCAGGGCGAGGACACCGCCGAGGTGCTGGAGGCGGTCTACGCCCGCACCGGCTACGCCGCGGAGCTGGAGGCGAGCGAGGACCCGCAGGACGGGTCGCGGCGCGACAACCTCGCCGAGCTCGTCACCGTGGCCCGCGAGTTCGCCGGCGACGCCGCCGTCGCCGACCTGGACGACTCCGACGTCGCCGTGGGCGCCCCGCCGCCCGGGTCGCTCGCCGCGTTCCTGGAGCGCGTCGCGCTGGTGGCCGACGCCGACTCCATCCCCGACGACGACCAGGGCATGGTCACCCTGATGACGCTGCACACGGCGAAGGGGCTGGAGTTCCCCGTCGTGTTCCTCACCGGCTGGGAGGACGGGGTCTTCCCGCACATGCGCGCGATGGGTGACCCCGCGGAGCTGGCCGAGGAGCGGCGCCTGGCCTACGTCGGCATCACCCGGGCCCGGAACCGGCTCTACCTGTCCCGCGCGCTGATCCGCTCGGCGTTCGGCCAGCCCAGCGCCAACCCGGCGTCGCGGTTCCTCGCGGAGGTGCCCGGCGAGCTCGTCGACTGGCGCCGCGCCGAGCCCGAGCGCTCCGCGCCGGCGCTCGCTCGCCCCGGCGCTGCACCTGGACGTGGGCGACCGCGTCAACCACGACAAGTACGGCCTGGGCACGGTCGTGGCCTCCGACGGGGCGGGCGTGCGGGCCACGGTCACCATCGACTTCGGCAGCGCCGGCACCGTGCGGCTCATGCTCATCGGCGGCGTGCCCCTGCAGAAGCTGTAGGGCCCGGCCCCCGCCGGTTCAGCCCTCGATGCGGCAGAGCACGGCGCCCTGCCCCACCGACGCGCCCGGCGCGGCGGCGATGCCGGCCACCACGCCGTCCTTGTGCGCGGTCACCGGGTTCTCCATCTTCATCGCCTCGACGACGGCGACCAGGTCGCCGCGGCGCACCCGGTCGCCGTCGGCCACGGCGATCCGCACGACGGTGCCCTGCATCGGCGCGGGTACGCCGTCGCCGGAGAGGGCGGTGCCCGCCCGGACGCCGCGCTCGGCGGCGCTGCGGCGCACGGACCCGGCGGTGGCGGGGTCGAGCGCGGCCAGCCCGGGCAGCGCGACGACGTGCGCGCGCCCGCCGACCTGGATCGTCACGGTCGTGCCGTCCGGGTCCCCGCCGTCGGCCGGCGGCGTCGCGGCCGCGAACTCGGTCTCGATCCAGCGGGTGTGCACGCCGAGGCCGTCGAGCGCGACGAATGCGGGGTCCTCGACGACGGCCCGGTGGAAGGGCAGCACCGTCGGCAGCCCCTCCACGCGGAACTCCGCCAGCGCCCGCCGGGCCCGGGCGAGCGCCTGGCGCCGGTCGGCCCCGGTGACGACGAGCTTGGCCAGCAGCGAGTCGAACTGCCCGCCGACGACGGTGCCGGCCGCCACCCCGGAGTCGACGCGGATCCCCGGCCCGGACGGCGGCTCCCAGCGCGTCACGGTGCCGGGGGCGGGGAGGACCCGAGG
>JAPLAT010000692.1 GCA_026393175.1 Pseudonocardiales bacterium | reverse complement strand
TCACCGGCGCGGTCACCCAGATGGTCAGCCACGGCCTGATCACCGGCGCGTTGTTCCTGCTCACCGGCGTGCTGTACGCGCGGGGCGGTAGCTACGACATGGCCGCCTACGGCGGGCTGGCCCGCCCGGCGCCGCGGTTCGGGCTGCTGTTCACCGCGGCGGCGTTCGCCTCGCTGGGCCTGCCCGGCTTCTCCGGGTTCATCGCCGAGTTCCAGATCTTCGCCGGCGCGCTGCCCGGCGCGCCGGTGCTCACCGCGGTCGCCGTGCTCGGCATCGTGCTCACTGCGGCGCTGTTCCTGATCGCACTGCAGCGGGTGTTCCTCGGCGAGACCCGCGCGCCCGGCCCGGTCGGCGACGTCACCGCCGTGGAGGCCACGGCCGTCGCCCCGCTGTTGGTGCTCACGGTGGTGATCGGGATCTTCCCGCGGTTCCTGCTCGACGTGATCGAACCCGCCGCTCGTGCCGTCGTCGAGCTGGTGGCCCGCTGATGGAGATGATGAACGAGAACCCCGGCGCGCTGCTGCCCGAGCTGCTGCTCGTGCTCGGCGCCGTCGCCGGGTTACTCACCGGGTCCTGGACGCCGCGGGACCGGCAGTGGGTGGTGCGGCTGATCGCCGTCGCCGCGTGCCTCGCCGGACTGGTTGCCGCGGTCGCCGACCTGACCCGGCCCGCGCAGGAGGTGTTCGACGGCAGCTACGTCGTCGACGTCGGGCTCGGGATCGCGCGGATCGTCGTGCTGGCCGCGATCCTGCTGACCATCGGGTTGTCGGTCGACCGGGTCGCCGGTCACCCCCGCGAATCGGAGTTCTACGTCCTGGTGATGCTCGGCGGGCTCGGCGCCATTGCCATGGCCGGCGCGAACGACCTGCTGCTGCTCGTCGCCGCCTACCTGCTGGCCAGCATCCCGCTCTACGCCCTGGTCGGCATCGCGCGCACCGGACCGGGCACCGAGGCCGCGATGAAGTACTACCTGCTGGGTGCCCTGTCCGGGGTGACGATGCTGGTCGGGGTGACGCTGCTGTTCGGCGTCGGCGGCTCCACCGGGTACCCCGACCTCGCCCTGGCCCTGCCCGACGCGCCCCGCGCCGCCGTCGCCGTCGGCCTGGTGGCGGTCCTGGCCGGGCTGCTGTTCAAGATCGGCGCGGTGCCCTTGCACTTCTGGGTGCCCGATGTCGTGCAGGGCGCCACCACCCCCGTCGCCGCCTACGTCGCCACCATCGGCAAGATCGGGGGCCTGCTCGCCCTGCACCGCCTGCTGACCACCGTGCTCTCCACAGTCGAGGTCGACTGGTCGCTGCTGGTCGCGGTGCTCGCCGCCGTCACCATGACGCTGGGCAACCTCGGCGCGTTCTTCCAGGACGACGTGCGTCGGCTGCTCGCCTACTCCACGATCAGCCAGGTCGGCTACCTGCTCATGGCCGTCGCAGCGGCGGACCGCACCGACCTCGCCCTGCCCGCGCTCGGCTTCTACCTCGCCGCCTACGCCGTCACCAACCTCGGCGCGTTTGCCGTCGTCGCCGCCCTGCCGCGGGCACGCACCCTCGCCGACTACCGCGGCGCCGCAACGCGCCACCGCTGGCTCGTGCTCAGCCTGGTGGTGTGCCTGGTCGGGCTCATCGGCACCCCACCCACCGCGGTGTTCGTCGGCAAGCTCACCGTGTTCACCGCAGCGGTGGACGCCGGCCTGGCCTGGCTCGCGGTCCTCGCCGTGCTCAACACCGTGGCCAGCGTCTTCTACTACCTGCGCTGGGTCGTCCCGATGTTCCAGCGCTCGGACACCACGTCCGTCCCGGTGACCGGTGACGTGCTGACGCCCACTGCCACGTGGGGCGCCGTCAGCGCACATTCGGCTGCGGGCGCATCGCTGCTGCTCGGGCCGGCGGCCGGCCCGGTGCTGGCGCTGATCGCCGGCTGAGCCGGTCGACCTTGTCGCCAGCACGTGCAGCGGGCCGACGGTGATGTTCGGACCGGCCCCGTCCGCCGCCGTTGTGGCGCTCGGCTCAGGTGTTGCGCTCGTGACCGGTTGCAACGATGCGTCGCACCCGCGGTATGGAGCCGCTCGGCAGCAGGGCCGCGAAGGTCAATGCCCAGGCTGTCCACAGCACGATCTGTGCGGCAAGGGCGGCGATCCGGAAGTCGTACAGCACCGCGGCCGGGAAGTCGGCCGGGGTCTCGGCCACAGCGGGCAGGACGAACGCCACCGAGGCGACCAACGCCAGGTAGCCGCCCGCCGCGACGACAACCGCATACCACCAG
>JAPLAT010000669.1 GCA_026393175.1 Pseudonocardiales bacterium | reverse complement strand
GCCCGGCGCGCATCGTGCAGGCTCTGGCGGCGGATCAGCCGAAGTCGTCGGGGTCCGGGCCCATCCGCTCGCCGGTCGCGAGGTCGTCGATGGTGGCCCGGTCGTCGTCGGCCAGCTCGAAATCGAACACGTCGATGTTCTACCTGATCCGCGACGGCGTCACCGACTTCGGGAACACGATGTTCCCGAGCTCGACGTGCCAACGCAGCACGATCTGCGCGGGGGTCTTGCCGTACTTGTCGGCCAGGCCGGCGAGGCGCTCGTCACGCAGCAGGTCACCGCCCTGCCCGATCGGGCTCCACGCCTCGGTCGCGATGCCGTGCTCGCGGTGGTAGGCGCGCAGCTCCTCCTGGGGGAACCGCGGGTGCAGCTCGACCTGGTTGACTGCGGGCACGGTGCCGGTCTCGGCGGCGAGCCGCTCCAGGTGCGGGATCTGGAAGTTGGAGACGCCGATCGCGCGGTCCTGCGCCGGGCGCGGCCAGTGGATGAGGTAGAGGTCGACGTGGTCGAGCCCGAGGCGGGCCAGGCTCTCGTCGAGCGCGGCGGCGGCCTCGTCGCGGCCGTGCCGGTCGTTGTCCAGCTTGGTGGTGACGAACAGCTCCTCGCGCGGGACGCCCGACTCCCTGATGGCCTGCCCGACGCCCTCCTCGTTGCCGTACATCTGCGCGGTGTCGATGTGCCGGTACCCGGCGTCCAGCGCGGTGCGTACCGCCGTCACCACCTCGCCGGGCTCGATCTGGAAGACGCCGAACCCGAACTGGGGGATCTCGACGCCGTTGTTCAGCCTGATGTGCGGAACGGAGACCATGACGGGGGGTTACCCGCACGGACCTGCGGCACTCACGTTCTGTCGCGGGCGTCACCCGGAGGCGTGGTCCGCCCGGAGATCCGTTAACGGGGGTCAGGGGGCGCCCGATGGAGCCGGTGCCGTCCGCGACGAGGAGGTGACGGAGCGTGCCGGAGATCGTGACGAACGGGACCGCCGCCGACCTGCCCGCCGCGGCCGCCGCCGTCGTGGAGCGCGTCCGCCGCGATCCCGCCGCGCCGCTGGTCGTCGCCGTGGTCGGCCCCGGCGGTACGGGCAAGACCACCGTGCTGGACGCCGTCGCCGCCGCCTACGCGTCGGCCGGCGTCGCGGTGCGGCGCTGCGCGGGCGGCCGCCCGCTGCCCGCGGCGGGGTCCGGGAACGGCCCGGCCGACGCGCCCCTGCTCGTCGACGACGCCCACCTGCTCGCCGCGGGCGACCTCGCCCGGCTGCCCGCCGTCGCCGCGACCGGGCGGCTCGTGCTCGCCCACCGGCCGTGGCCCCGCCCGGCCGGGCTGGCCGCGCTCGTGGCCGGGCTCGGCGGGCGGCGCAGCGTGGTCGTCACCCACCACCTCGGCCGGGGCGGGGTCGCCGGGCGCATGGCGCGGCGGCTCGGCGTGGCACCGCCCGAGGACATGGTCGCCCTGGTGCACGAGCAGTCCGGGGGCCTGCCCGCGCTCGTCGACGTCGTGACGCGCGCGCTGCACGACACCGGCCGCTTCACCGCCGAGCGCCCCGACCGGTTCCGCCGGCCGGACCGGGTCAGCGTGTCCGTCGCGCTGGCCGAGCGGCTGCGCCACCAGGTCGACGCGCTCGACCCCGCCGTGGCCGCGCTGCTGGAGGCGATGGCCGTCGGGGCGCCGCTCGACGCCGCCGTGCTGGGCCCGCTGCTCGACCGCTCCCCCGCCGAGCTGTCCGGCACGGTCGAGGCGGCCCGCGCCACCGGGCTGCTCACCGAGGCGGGCGAGCTGATCCCGTTCGTCCGCAGCCTGTTCCTGCGATTGCTCCCGGTGCTGCGCGGCCGGGACCTGCAGCAGCGGCTCGCCGGGCTGGAGCTGGACCGCGGCGGGTCCGTGCTCGCCGCGGGCCGCCAGCTCCTCGGCACCGGCGCGAGCGGGGCCCGGATCGCCGCCGTGCTCCGCGCGGCCGCCGACGAGGCGCTGCGCCCCGGGCCCGACCTCGACGCCGCCCTCGCCGCAGACCTGCTCGACGCTTTCGCCCGCGATGCGGAGGAGGGCGCCATCGCGGATCGGGCTGGCGCTGCAAACCAGTTTGCCGCCGCGCCCGACCGGACGCGCGGCGAGGTCTTGCAGCAAGTGCGCGGCGGCTTCCTGCACCGG
>JAPLAT010000377.1 GCA_026393175.1 Pseudonocardiales bacterium | reverse complement strand
GCTGCAGCCCCTGGTCACCACGTTCGACGACCACCCGTGGGCGTGGGCGAAGCAGGAGGAGGGCGAGCGCACCCCGCGCAAGGCCGAGACCAGCCGCTGGAACGCCGGCAAGGACCTGTCGTTCGTGCCGCTGCGCCCGGAGCGGGTCGTCGAGGTGCGCTACGACTACATGGAGGGCGTGCGGTTCCGGCACACCGCCCAGTTCGTCCGCTGGCGCCCCGACCGCACCCCCGAAAGCTGCACCTACGAGCAGTTGGAGCGGCCCGTGAGCTTCGACCTGGCCGAGGTGCTGGGCCTGGCGTAGCCCTGGCGTGCCGCTCCTCGCCCGGTTCCGGCGATCTCCGCAGAGGTCCGGGCGTGTGCGAGGACGGCGCAAGGCGTGCGAGGACGGTCGGACCAGCCGCTCCGGAGCGGCCAGGAGCCCGCCCCACACGATCCGTTGGCCTGTCCGGCGAAGACCGCCTGCATGTCGTCGGACGACCACGTGTCCGTCATCAGGTGGAACCGCCTGTGGCTGACGTGGACGTTCCCCGCGAACGACGTGCGCGCCGCGTCGACCACAGCGCGTCAGCCCGCGAACCGGTCCAGCGCCTCGCGCATCAGCCGGCCGAACTCGGCGTTGCCCAGGTGCCCGGCATCGTCGACGACGTGCAGTTCCGCGCCCGGCCACGCCCGGGACAGCTCCCAGGCCGTGGTCAACGGCCCGCCGAGGTCGAGGCGGCCGTGCACGAGCACCCCGGGAATGCCGGCAAGGCGGCCCGCCTCGCGGATCAGGACCCCCTCCTCCAGGAACGCCCCGTGCGAGAAGTAGTGGGCGCACAGCCGGGTCAGGGCGAGCAGGTCGGGACCGGGGCGGGGGGTGAAGACGGGCCGCCCGCCCGGTTCGAGCGCGAGGATCGCGTCCTCCCAGGTCGCCCAGGCCAGCGCGGCCCGCTCCCGGACGCCGGGGTCGGGGTCGCCGAGCAGCCGGGCGTAGCCGCCGAGCAGGTCCGGGTCGTCGTGGTGGGCGCGGAACACCGCCCACTCGCGCGGCAGGAACCGGCCGACGCCGCGGTAGAGCCAGTCGATCTCGCTGCGCCGGGTCGTGGTGACCGCGACGAGCAGCATCGCCCGGACCCGCTCCGGATGGGCCTGCGCGTAGGCCAGCGCCAGCGTCGAGCCCCACGACCCGCCGAACACGACCCAGCTCTCGATCCCGAGGTGCTCCCGCAGCCGCTCCATGTCCGCGACGAGGTGCGCGGTCGTGTTCGCCGACAGGTCGGTGGCCGGGTCGCTCGCGTGCGGGAGCGAGCCGCCGCAGCCGCGCTGGTCGAACTGCACGAGCCGGTAGCGCGCGGGGTCGAACGAGCGGTGCGTGCCGGTGGGCGCGCCCGAGCCCGGGCCGCCGTGCACCACGACCGCGGGCGTGCCGGCCGGGTCGCCGCGGACGTCCCAGCGGATCCGCTGGCCGTCGCCGACGTCGAGCAGCCCGCCGCCGTCCGGCTCGGTCACGCCTCGGAGGCGGCCAGCTGCCCGCAGGCGGCGGCGATCTCGCGGCCGCGGGTGTCGCGCACGGTGCACGCGACGCCGGCGTCCTGCACGCGGCGGACGAACTCGTCCTGCACCGGGCGCGGCGAGGCGTCCCACTCGCTGCCCGGCGTCGGGTTGAGCGGGATGAGGTTGACGTGCACGCGGTGCTTCCCGATGCGCTGCGCGAGCTTCTTCGCCAGCAGGTCGGCGCGCCACGGGTGGTCGTTGACGTCGCGGATGAGCGCGTACTCGATCGACACCCGCCGCCCGGTGGCCGTGGCGTAGCGGCGCGCGGCGTCGAGCACCTCGTCGACCTTCCAGCGGTTGTTCACCGGCACCAGGGTGTCGCGCAGCTCGTCGTCGGGGGTGTGCAGCGACACCGCGAGCGTGACGGGCAGCCCCTCCGCGGCGAGCTTGTCGATCGCGGGCACCAGCCCGACCGTGGAGACGGTGACGCCGCGCGCGGAGATGCCCAGCCCGTCGGGGGCGGGCGCGGTGATCCGCCGGACGGCGTCGACGACCCGCCTGTAGTTGGCCAGCGGCTCGCCCATGCCCATGAACACCACGTTGGACAGCCGCGCGGGCCGGCCCAGCGCCCCGTCGCGGGCGGCGGCCGCGGCCTGCCGGACCTGCTCGACGATCTCGGCCGTGGACAGGTTCCGGTCCAGCCCGCCCTGCCCGGTGGCGCAGAACGGGCACGCCATCCCGCAGCCGGCCTGGCTGGAGATGCACACCGTCGCGCGGTCCGGGTAGCCCATGAGCACCGACTCGGCGCGGGTGCCGTCGTGGCCCTTCCACAGCGTCTTGCGCGTGGCGCCGCCGTCGCACTCCTGCTCCAGCACCGGGACGACGAGCGGCGGGAGCAGCTCGGCGAGCGTGGCGCGGGCGGCGGCGGGCAGGTCGGTCATCTGCTCGACGTCCGCGGTGAACCGGCCGAAGTAGTGCCGCGCGAGCTGGTCGGCGCGGAAGCCGGGCAGCCCGAGCTCGCCCACGGCGGCGCGGCGCTCGGCGGGGTCGAGATCGGCGAGGTGGCGGGGCGGGCGGCCGCGGCGGGGCGCGTCGAAGACGAGGGGGAGGGTGCTCATGGCCCCTCCAGTGTGCCAGCCGCCCGTCCGGGCCGGTCAGCGCAGCTGCGGCACCAGGCCCGAGCGGTACGCCGACGCCGCCCACAGCAGCAGGCCCGCTCCCAGGCCGACCAGCCCGCGCGGGTACAGCTCGCCCACCGAGTTGAGCGCGAGCAGCCCGCCCACGGCCGACAGCACCATCATCGCCGACCCGATCAGCAGGTAGGTGCGGTCGCCGAGGGTCGACGACGCGGGCACGAGCAGCGCGCCGACCACGAAGAACGCCACCGGCACGGCCAGCTCGCCGTAGGAGACCAGGCCGAGCAGCGTCGACGACGCGGCGATCAGCACGATCCCGATCACGGTGAGCCGCAGCAGCCGGCGGCTGCGCCAGCGCTCGACCGGCCGGTCCACGGCGTCGCGGCTGCCCGTCACCACGAGCCAGACGGTGACGGCCAGGCCGAGGGCGAGCACGACCGTGCCGACGCCGGCGTCCAGCGCCGAGCTCCCGACCAGCCACGCGACGCCGCCACCGAGGGCGAGCACCGCCGCGGAGGTGAGTGTGACCGAACGCGCCATGCGTTCCACGGTAGCGAAACGGTGATCGCACACGGGGCTCAGTACGGTCGTGTCCGATTCCTCCCCCATCACCGCAGGAGAGCGCATGTCGCACGGATCCGCCCCCGAACTGGGCCGCCGCAGCGTCGTCGTCGGAGCCGCGGCACTGGGCGCGGGGCTGGCCGTGACCGGGTGCTCGGTCGCCGCCCCCACCGCGTCCACCGCGCCCGCCGCGGGCCCCCTCGCCCCGACCGCCGAGGTCCCGGTCGGCGGGGCCACGATCTTCCCCGACCAGGGCGTGGTGGTCACCCAGGCCGAGGCAGGCGAGTTCGCCGCGTTCTCCCTGGCCTGCCCCCACCAGGGCTGCAACGTCGCCGCCGTCGAGGGGGCGGAGATCATCTGCCCGTGCCACGGCAGCCGCTTCGGCCTGGACGGCGGGGTCCTCACCGGCCCCGCGACCACGGGCCTGAGCAGCGTGCCCGTCGCCGTCGACGGCGCCGAGCTCACGCTGGGCTGAGCGCGGGCCCGGGGTCGGATCAGCCGTTCCGGTCAGGGGGGTCGGGTCAGCGGGTCGGGACGCGGAGCGCGGGGCCGGGGGTGCGGCGGACATGGAGCCGGTAGCCGACCGGGATCTCGACGCCGCGCGTCTCGGCCAGCGCCCGCTCCGCGACGGCGGCGGAGAACTCGATCCGCAGCACCGCCTCGAGCGTCGCCCGGTCCTCGAACACCCAGCGGGTCGCGATCCGGCGGGTCGAGAAACCCTGCCGCGCGAAGAACCGCTCGGCGCGCACGGGGTCGTAGTGCGGGATGTCGGCGCGCATCCAGCCGCCGTACGGGCCGACGGTGGCGTCGAGGTCGACGATCGCGAGCGCGCCGCCCGGGCGCAGCACCCGGCGCGCCTCGGCGAGCCCCGGCTCGCAGCCCGGCCCGAAGAAGTAGGCGGTGCGGGCGTGCAGCAGGTCCGCCGACGCGTCCGGCAGCGGCAGCGCGGCCGCCCCGCCCTGCAGCACCCGGAACCCCCGGCCTCGGGCCCGCATCACGAGCGGCGGGTGCGGCTCCACCCCGACCACGGACGCCGCCCCGTCGGCGAACACGGGCAGGTGGTAACCGTCCCCGCAGCCCACGTCGACGATGTCGGCGCCC
>JAPLAT010000360.1 GCA_026393175.1 Pseudonocardiales bacterium | reverse complement strand
GGCGACGGCGGCGGGACGGCCGGTGAGCCGCGCGGCGTCGGACTCGGCGGCCCCGGCCGCGCGCTGCCGGGCCGTGTCGAGGGCGCCCGGCCCGGTGCCGCCCAGCGCCTCGAACCGCAGCGCCGTCTGCACCCGCTCGAGCGGCACCCGGAACACGGCGGTGGCCGGGGCCGTCCCGGCGACCGCGGCGAGCGCGGCCTCGGGCGGCAGTTCCGCCGTGAGCTGGACGAGCGCGTAGGCGGGCGCGCCGGGCGGGGGCAGGTCGGCGGGGATCCGGGCCAGGTAGTCGGCCACGGCCTCCCCCGACTCCGGCCCGAGCCGCACGGAGCCGGCGGGCGGCGCGGGCTCGGACGGGGCGAACCGCGACCCCGCGTACCAGGCCGTGAGCAGCACGACCACCGCGCAGGCCGCGAGGACCCACACCCGGCGGCTCATTCCGCGAGCAGGTCCAGCGCGCGGGCGAGGTCGGCCGGGTAGGGGCTGGTGAACTCGACCCGGCGACCGTCGGCGGGGTGGGCGAACGCGAGCGTGCGGGCGTGCAGCCACTGCCGCTCCAGCTTCAGCCGCCGGGCCAGCGTGGGGTCCGCGCCGTAGGCGAGGTCGCCCGCCAGGGGGTGGCGCAGCGCGGAGAGGTGCACGCGGATCTGGTGGGTGCGCCCGGTCTCCAGCCGGACGTCCAGCAGCGACGCGGCGCGGAACGCCTCGATGGTGTCGTAGTGGGTGACGCTCGGCTTGCCGTCGGCGACGACGGCGAAGCGGTAGTCGTGCTTGGGGTGCCGGTCGATCGGGGCGTCGATGGTGCCGCTGCTCGGGTCCGGGTGGCCCTGCGCGACGGCGTGGTAGCGCTTCTCGACCGTGCGCTCCTTGAACGCGCGCTTGAGCTCGGTGTAGGCGTGCTCCGACGTCGCGACGACCATCACGCCCGTCGTGCCGACGTCGAGCCGGTGCACGATCCCCTGCCGCTCCTCGGCCCCGGACGTCGACACCCGGTAGCCCAGCGCCGCCACCCCGCCGACGACGGTGGGGCCGGTCCAGCCGGGGCTGGGGTGCGCGGCCACGCCGACCGGCTTGTCCACCACGACGATGTCGTCGTCGGCGTGCAGCACCGTGAGCCCGGGGACGACCTCCGGCGACGCGGCGAGCGTGGTCTCCCGCTCGGGCTCGGGCAGGTCGACCTCCAGCCAGGCGCCGGCGACGAGCCGGTCGGACTTGCCCGCGGGCCGCCCGTCCACCTCGACGCGCCCGTCCTCGGCCAGCGCGGCGACGGCGGTGCGGGACAGGCCCAGCAGCCGCGACAGCCCGGCGTCGACCCGCATGCCCTCCAGCCCGTCGGGCACGGGCAGCCTGCGGACGTCACTCATCGGCCGGCTCCGCCCGGTCCGCCGTGCGCGTGCCGTCGATCTCCCGGCCGAGCAGCGCGAGCAGGACCAGCAGGATCCCGCCGCACACGATCGCCGAGTCGGCGACGTTGAACACCGGGAACGCGCGACCGTCGGGCGCGAACGGGGAGAACAGGTCGACGACGTGGCCCTGCAGCGGTCCCGGCGCGCGGAAGATCCGGTCGACCAGGTTGCCGCTGGCGCCGCCCAGGACGAGCCCGAGCGCGACGGCCCAGCCGGTGGAGCGCAGCCTGCGCGCCACCCGCACGATCACGACGACGACGGCGAGCGCGACCAGCGACAGCACCCACGTGTAGCCGGTGGCCAGCGAGAACGCCGCGCCGGGGTTGCGGACGAGCTGCAGGTAGATGAGCCCGCCGAGGATCTGGACGGGCTCGCGGCCCTCCAGCTGGGCCACCCCGACCACCTTGGAGACGATGTCGACGGCGAGGACGACGACGGCGATGACGCCGAGCAGCCGCACGCGGGAGGCGATGGCCGGGGGTGCGCTCACCGGTCCATTGTTCCTCACCCCCCGGTCTCCCCCCGCCAGCGGGCGAGGCGCCCGGCCGCGTCCACCGCCCGCAGGCGCTCCTCGGTGGCCCGCCGCGCGCCTGCCGTCGCCACGACGAGGAGCTGGTCCAGCTCGCGGAACCGGGTCTCGCCGTCCGGGGTGAACCCGGTGCCGTCGCGCACGACGAGGCTCACCGTCGCGCCGACGGGGAGCCGCAGCTCCCGCAGGTAGACCCCGCGCAGCTTCGACCCGAGCGGCACGGTGACCTGGATGAGGTCGGCGCCGAGCTCGTCGAGCGGGGCGGCGTCGACCTCCATCTGCTGCGCCTGCGCCGGCTCGGCGACGCGCAGCAGCCGGGCGACGGCGGGCAGCGTGGTGCCCTGCACCAGGGTCAGCACGACGACCAGCACGAACACCACGTCGACGAGGTCCTGGGCGCCGGGCGCGCCCTCGATGAGCGCGATCAGCCCGAGCACGATGGGCACCGCCCCGCGCAGCCCCGACCAGGACAGGAACGCCTGCTCCCGCCACGGCACCCGGAACGGCGCGGCGGCGGCGATCACCGACAGCGGCCGCGCGGCGAGCACCAGCACGACCCCGGCCACGAGCGCCGGCACCACCGCGTCGACCAGGCGCGCGGGCGAGGCGTAGAGCCCGAGCAGCACGAACAGCCCGATCTGGGCCAGCCAGCCGGTGCCCTCGACGAAGGAGCGGACACCGCCGCGGTGCGGCAGGTCGGCGTTGCCGAGCACGAGCGCGCAGACGTAGGTGGCGAGCAGCCCGGACGCGTGCGCGAGGACGCCGGCGGAGTAGGCCAGCACGCAGACGGCCATCGCGGCCAGCGGGTACAGGCCGGTGGCGGGCAGCGCGGCCCGGCGCAGCCCCCACGCCCCGCCGAACCCGAGCAGCAGCCCGATGGCGGCGCCCGCCCCCAGCTCGTAGACCGCGAGGACGGGGGTGAGCCAGGTCAGCGGGTCCCCGGAGGCGAGCAGGACGACGGCGAGCACGACGGGCGCGTCGTTCATGCCCGACTCCAGCTCCAGCGCGCCGGAGAGCCGCCGCGACACCGCCACCCCGCGGAGCACGCTGAACACCGCAGCCGCGTCGGTGGAGGACAGCACGGCGCCCCACAGGAACGCGGTCCGCCACTCCAGGTCGAGCAGCACGTGCAGCGCGACCCCGACCACGCCGATGCTGACCACCACCGCGACCGTCGACAGCGCGATGCCGAGGCCGAGGGAGGGCCGGACGCTCCGCCACCGGGTGGTCATCCCGCCCTCGATGAGGATGAGCACGAGCGCGGCCAGCCCCATCGACTCCGTGAGCGCCGCGTCGGAGAACTGGATGCCGATCACGGACTCGCCGAGCAGCACCCCGATGCCGAGGTAGAGCAGCAGGGAGGGGAGGCCGACCCGGACCGAGACCCGCACGGCGAGCACACCGACCAGCACGATCGCGGCGACGGCCCCGAGCAGGATCTCCAGATCGGGCATATCACCTCCGCTGGAGTCGACTCTAGCGATCAGGCGCGGCCGCCCCCGCCCACCACCCCGCGCGCCGGGGCCCTGACCACAGGTCAGGGACGCCAGGTCAGGGTCGCCAGGTCAGGGTCGCCGCCTCCCGCGGGCGGGCCGGCACGGCGTCCAGCGCGGTGGCGACGTCCGGCTCCCGCTCGGGGCCCAGGCACAGCCGCCGGGTGATCCAGGCGACGTCCTGCCGGGGCGGCTGCACCCGCTCCCACCGCTGCACCGCGGGCTCGATCCCCAGCTCGCGCAGGACGGCGACGGCGTCGTCGGTGGTGGCGGGCGGCGGCCGGTGCAGGTCGTGGAAGCGCACCCACAGCTCGTCGAGCCAGGCCATCGGGTGCTCGGCGAGCATCTCCACGACGACGCCGCGGACCGCGGCGGCGGTCAGCGCGCGGACGAACGGCGGCAGGTCGACGACGTTGTGCAGCACGTGGTGGCAGACGACGACGTCGGCGGTCCCGGCGTCGGCGGCGGCCCCGGGCCAGCGGCCCTCGACGGTCCGGAAGGGGACGCCGCGGGCCGTCGCGTCGGCGGCGAAGGCCGCGAGCATGTCGGCCTGCTGGTCGGCGGCGGTGACGTGCGTGGCCACGCCGGCCAGGGCGAGGGACGCGTCACCGCCGCCGCACCCGACGTCGAGCACGGTGCCGCCGTCGCCCAGCAGGGCCAGGGCCGCGCGCCGGGACGGGGTGTCGGCCGGGACGGCGGGCGCGGCGAACGCGGCCGGGTCGTGCACCCACGGCAGCGCCGGGGCGCCGGCGAGGATCTCCGGCGGGATGCCGCGGCCCTCCTGCAGCTCCGCCCACCGCCGCGCCGCCGTCCCCACGGTCCCGACCCTAGTGCGCGGGCACGCCCCGCGCCCCCGCGCCGCGTCGCCCGGCCCACCGGCCGTGCGGGGGGCTGTGCGACGGGGCGACGCGGACCGGGTCAGGCCCCGGGGAGGGCCGTGACCGCCGCCCGGAGCGTCGCCGGGGTGCCGTCCGGGGCGATCACCGAGCCGGACGCGCCGTCGGCGACCTCGGCGTAGGCGACCTCCGTCGCCAGCACCTCCCCGGCCACGAAGGCCTGGTGGGTGCGGACGGCGTCGAGCACCGGGAGCGGGGCGTCGAGGACCAGCGCGATCCGGTCGGCCACCTCCAGCCCGGCGTCGCGGCGGGCCTGCTGGACCACGCGCACGACGTCACGGGCGGTGCCCTCGGCCGCGAGCTCCGGGGTGACGGTCGTGTCCAGGACGACGAGCCCGGTCGAGCCCGGCAGCGCCGCGGTGCCCTCCGGGTCAGCCGCCACGAGGCGCTCGCTGAACTCCCCCGCGAGCAGCGTGATCCCGCCCGCGGTGACGGTGCCGTCGGCCCCCTGCTCCCACTCCCCCGCCTTGACCGCGCGGATCACCTTCTGGGTGTCCCCGCCCAGGCGCGGGCCGCAGGCGCGGGCGTTGACCGTGACCTCGAACCTGCCGTACGCGGACACGTCCGTGCCGACCACGACCTCCTTGACGTTGACCTCGTCGCGCAGCACGTCGGCGAACGGGGCCAGCGCGTCCGCGTCGGCCGCGGCGACGGTGAGCCGGGCCAGCGGCAGCCGCACGCGCAGCCCGCGGGCCTTGCGCAGCGACAGCGCGGCCGAGGCGACCTGGCGGACCCGGTCCATGGCGGCGACGAGCGCGTCGTCGTGCGGGAGGAGACCGCCGGCGGGCCAGTCGGCCAGGTGCACCGAGCGGCCCCCGGTGAGCCCCTGCCACATCTTCTCCGTGGTGAGCGGCAGCAGCGGCGCGGCGACGCGGGCGGTCACCTCCAGCACGGTGTGCAGGGTGTCGACCGCGTCGGCGTCCCCGGCCCAGAACCGGTCGCGCGAGCGCCGCACGTACCAGTTGGTGAGCACCTCGGCGTGGTCGCGCACCTTCTCGCAGGCCCCGGCGATGTCGTGCACGTCCAGCGCCGCGGTGACCTCGTCGACGAGCGCCGCGGTCTTGGCCAGCACGTACCGGTCGAGGACGTGCGCGGAGTCCGTGCGGAACTCCCCGCGCCGCTGCGCGTACAGCGACAGGAAGTACCAGGTGTTCCACAGCGGCAGGATCGCCTGCCGGACCCCCTCGCGGATGCCCTGCTCGGTGACGACGAGGTTGCCGCCGCGCAGGATCGGCGAGGACATGAGGAACCACCGCATGGCGTCGGAGCCGTGCGGAACGCCGGCCGGTCGAACAGCGCCGTGGCCAGCACGTGCAGCGTGTAGAACCAGCCGCGGGTCTGGCCGTTGTACTCGACGATGAAGTCGCCCGGGTAGTGGTGCTCGAACCAGTCGCGGTTCTCGAACGGGTAGTGCACCTGGGCGAACGGCATGGACCCCGACTCGAACCAGCAGTCGAGCACCTCCGGCACCCGGCGCATGGTCGAGCGCCCGGTCGGGTCGTCCGGGTTGGGGCGGGTGAGCTCGTCGACGTAGGGCCGGTGCAGGTCGGTGGGCCGCACGCCGAAGTCGCGCTCGATCTCGTCCAGCGACCCGTAGACGTCGGTGCGCGGGTAGCGCGGGTCGTCGGACTGCCACACCGGGATGGGCGAGCCCCAGTACCGGTTGCGGGAGATCGACCAGTCGCGCGCGCCCTCCAGCCACTTGCCGAACTGGCCGTCGCGGACGTGCTCGGGCACCCAGGTGATCTCCTGGTTCAGCTCCACCATCCGGTCGCGGAACGCCGTGACCTGCACGAACCATGAGTCGACGGCGCGCTGGATGAG
>JAPLAT010000104.1 GCA_026393175.1 Pseudonocardiales bacterium | reverse complement strand
GATCAGTAGGCTCGCCCACCAGCTGCACGGCGCCATCGGCTACGTGACGGAGTCCGACCTGTACCTGTACTCGCGCCGCGCGACCGCCGTCGCGCTGTCCGCCGGGACGGCGGCCGAGCACCTGGCGGTCCTCGCCCGTCGCTACCGGGCCGACCGGCCGAGCACCCTCGGTCTCGACGCCCTCGACCGCCCGGTCGATCCACCTCAGCGCTCCGACGGAGGCACCATGCACCCCGATAACGGTCCCTCCTCGCTACCGGTGGACGTTCGATGAGCGTCACCCTCGACCGCGACGGCGCGGTCGCCGTCCTGACCCTGAACAAGCCCGAGAAGCTCAACGCACTCGACCACGCGATGCGCAGCGAGCTCGCGGACCGGGCCGCGCAGGTGCAGGCGGACCCCGAGGTGCGGGCGGTGGTGCTCACCGGCGCCGGGCGGGCCTTCTGCGCGGGCGGCGACATCGCGGCGATGAGCGCGCGTCCCGACCCGGGCGCCGCCCGCACCTGGATGCGCAGCGCGAACGCCGCCACCCTCGCGCTGCTGGCCATCGAGAAACCCCTGATCGTGGCCGTCAACGGGGTGGCGGCGGGGGTCGGCTTCTCGATCACCCTCACCGGGGACGTGCGGCTCGCCGCGACGGGATCGCGCATGATCGCCAGCTTCGCCAACGTCGGGCTGGTGCCCGACGGCGGCGGTCTGTGGCTGCTGTCGAGGATGGTCGGCCTGCACCGCGCCAAGGAGATGTTCCTGTTCGCCGAGACGCTCGACGCGACCCAGGCGCAGCGGCTCGGCCTGGTGCGGGAGATCCACCCGCCCGACGAGCTGCTGGCGGCGGCGATGGCCATGGCGCACCGCTTCGCCGAGGGCCCGACCCGGGCGTTCGGCCTGGGCAAGGCGCTGGCCCACCGGTCGGTCAGCGGCGACCTGGAGAGCTACCTCGAGCTGGAGATCGCCCACCAGACCCTCGCGATGGGCTCCGCCGACCATCTCGAGGGGATCACGGCGTTCCAGGAGAAGCGGGCCCCCCGGTTCCCGGGTCGCTGAGCGCCGTCGCCCGGGACCGGCCGGCTCTTGACCGGCCCCGAATCGAGTGTAATTCTCCTGACTGATAGGTCGAACGAACTCGCCGGACGGGAGTGGACGTGGCGGACATCGAGGTCCAGCCCGACGGGGTCCGGGTCACCGCCCGGGCCGGCGAGACGGTGCTGGCGGCGCTGTTCCGCTCCGGATACGGCTACCGCGTCGGCTGCCGCCGCGGCGGCTGCGCGCTGTGCAAGGTCGACCTCATCGAGGGTGCGGTCGACTACCCGGCCGTCGTGGCCGCCACCGTCCTCACCGACCAGGAGCGCCGCGACGGGACCTGCCTGACCTGCCGCGCCGTGCCGCGCGGTGACGTGGTGGTCCGGCTGCGCGACGAGCGTCTGAAGGTCGTCCTGCCGTTCCTGCACGCCGCGGCGGCCCGGCGGGCCCGCGGCGGGCCCGACACCACCTGATCTCCACCACCACCACGAGGCAACGAGGAGCACGGACATGGCCGTCATGCGACTGGGGTACGTACATCTGCGGGTCACCGACGTCGAGGAGGCCAAGTCGCACTACGGCGACACCCTCGGGATGCGGCTGACCGCCGAGCAGGACGGCAAGCTGTACTTCAAGGCCTGGGACGAGTGGGACCACCACTCCGTGGTCGTCGAGCCCGGTGGGGTCGGGCTGGCCAAGCTGGGCTATAAGGTCGCCCGCTCCGAGGACCTCGACGTCTACGAGAAGCGGGCCCAGGCGTTCGGCTGCATCACCGAGCGGATGAGTGCCGGGGACAACCTGGCCGTCGGCGACGGGGTGCGCATCGTGATGCCGAGCGAGCACGTCATGGAGCTCTACTCCGACACCGAGTGCGTGGGCACGGAGGTGGGCGCGCTGAACCCGGCCCCGTTCCCCCGGCACCTCGTCGGCGTGGGCGTCCCGCGGATCGACCACGCCGCCATCACCGCGGAGGACCCGGTGACGCTGGAGCGCTACTTCTCCGAGGTGCTCGACTTCCGCGCCGTGGAGCGCCTGGTCACCGACCAGAGCGACGACGGCGCGCTGATCGGTTCCTGGATGTCGTGCTCCAACACCCCGCACGACATCGCGTTCCTGCAGGGCCCCAACGGCAAGCTGCACCACTTCGCATACCTGCTCGAGGACTGGACCGCCATCCGGCACGCCGGCGACCTGTTCTCGATGGACGACGTACCGGTGGACGCCGGCCCGACCAGGCACGGCATCACCCGCGGCCAGACGATCTACTTCTTCGACCCGGCCGGGAACCGCAACGAGGTGTTCTCCGGCGGCTACCTGGTCTACCCCGACTTCCCGACCATCACCTGGACGGCGGACAAGCTCGCGCAAGGGATCTTCTACATCGGCCGGGAGGTCAAGGACACCTTCGTATCGGCGCTCACGTGAGCGCCGGCACGGACGCCGCCACCGGCGTCCCGTACGCGGAGCTGGTGCAGGCCGACCGCGTGCACTCCCGGCTCTACACCGACCCGCAGGTCTTCGCCGACGAGATGGACCGGATCTTTCACTCCGGGTGGGTGTACGTCGCCCACACCAGCGAGGTCCCGCAGCCCGGCGACTACGTCCTCAAGACCATCGGCACCCAGCCGGTGATCGTGAGCCGTGGCGCCGACGGCGAGGTGCACGTCCTGTTCAACCGCTGCAGCCACCTGGCGAACCTGCTCTGCCACGACCGGACGGGCAACTCCTCGTCGTTCCGCTGCCCGTACCACGGGTGGACCTTCCGCAACGACGGCGAGCTCGTCGGGGTGCCGTTCAGGCCGGGCTACGGGCCCGACTTCGCCCGCGCCGACCACGGCCTGGCCCGCCCGGCGCACGCGCAGGACTACCGCGGCTTCCTGTTCGCCAGCGTCGCCGCCGACGTCCCGACGCTGGCGGAGTTCCTCGGGCCGGCCCGGGAGACCATCGACCGGCTCTGCGAGCTGTCCCCCGAGGGCGAGGTGGAGCTGACCGCGGGCTGGCTGCACCACCGCACCGAGACCAACTGGAAGATCGCGTTCGAGAACGAGATCGACGCCTACCACGGCAACTTCGTGCACCGGTCGCTGACCATGATGGGCAACTGGTCACTGGTCGCCGACGCCGACGTCACCAGCGAGAAGGCGCTGTCGCAGACCCGCTACCTCGGCAACGGGCACACCGACATGGACTGGCGCCCGCAGTTCCGCAAGGTCGGGCGCAAGTACCTCTGGCTCGGTGCCAGCGCCGAGGAGAAGCTGTCCGACTACGCCGCGGCGCTCGCGCAGCGGCACGGCCGCGACCACGCCGACGAGCTGCTTGTCGACGGCCCGCCGCACACGATGATCTTCCCCAACCTGTTCATCGCCGAGCTGTTCATCCTGGTCATCGAGCCGCTCGCGGCCGGCGGCACGATCCAGCACCAGGCCCCGATCCGCTGGAAGGGCGCCGAGCAGCTCAACCGGCGCGCCTTCCAGCTGACCGGTGGGTCGATCGGCCCGGCCGGCATGGTGATCGCCGACGACAGCGCGATGTACGAGCGCAACTTCCGCGGGATGGCCGCGCGGCAACCGGAGTGGCTGCTGCGCAGCCGCGGGCTGCACCGGGAGCAGACCCTGCCCGACGGCGTCGAGGTCTCCAACGCCACCGACGACACCAGCCACCGCGCGTTCTGGCGCAACTACCTGCGCCTGATGACCGGCGGGGGGTCGGGCCGGTGATGCTGTCCAACGAGTTCGCCGCCGTCGAGGTGGAGCTCGACGAGACCGGCCACGGCGCCCGGCTGCGGATCCGCGACCTGCTGCGCGGTGGCGCGGCGGTGTACCTCGACCCGATGCAGCTCGAGGCGCTGGTGTGGACCGATCCGGCGGAGCTGGCCCGGTTCAGCGACCCGGACCGGATCATCGCCCGCACCGAACGTGCCGCCGACGGACCGGGCCGCCGGTGACCGGCGCGACGGGCCCGGCGGGGGCCGCCGGGCCGGTGCTGGCCGGGGAACTGCTGGCCGGGTGGGCCCGCCGGGCCCCGCACAAGATCGCCGTGCGCGAGGACGGCCGCTCGCTGACCTGGGCCGAGCTCGACGCGCAGGTCGGCGCGCTCGCGTCGGGGATGGCTGCGCTGGGCGTCGCGCCGGGCGACGCGGTCGGGATGCTGGCGCGTGACCGGCTCGAGGTGTTCGTGCACTACCTGGCCTGCCTGCGCCTGGGGGCGGTCCGGGTCGGGATCAACGCCCGTTTCGCCGCCCGGGAGGTGCTGCACGTCGTGCGCGACTGCGACGCCCGGATGGTGGTGGTCGAGGCCGCGCTGGCGGACCTGCTCGGCGGCGAGGAGCGCGCGTTGCGCGCGGAGGGCCGGCTGCTGGTCTCCCTGACCCCCGGGGACCCGGCCGCGCCGCGCCTCGCGGACTTCGACGCCTCCTTCGGCGAGCTGTCCGCCGGCCCGGCGCTGGACCTGCCCGCGCCGCGCCCCGGCGACCTGGCGCTGATCAGCTACACCTCCGGCACCACCGGCCTGCCCAAGGGTGTGCTGGTGAGCCAGGCCGCGGTCGCCGCGGTGCTGGTGCACACCGTCCTGATGACCGGCCTGGGTCCCGACGACGTGTGGTTCCAGGCCACCTCGCTGGCCTGGATCGCCAGCCTGCTCGCGTTGCTCGGGCTGGTGAACGGGATGACGGTGGTGCTGCCCGGCGGGCCGGGCGGCTTCGACGCCGCGCACTTCCTGCACACCGTGGGGCGGCACCGGGTCACCGGCACGGTGCTGGCCCCGGTGATGATCAGCCGCGTGCTCGACGAGCTCGACGACGGTGGCGGCCACGACCTGTCGAGCTTCCGCACCCTGGTCTACGGCTCCTCGCCCGCTCCCCCGGCGCTGCTGCACCGGGTGCACGCCGCTCTGCCCGCGACGGCGCTGGTGCAGATCTACGGCATCACCGAGTGCTCGGGCGGCTGGGTCACCGTGCTCACCCACGCCGACCACCTGCGCGGGCTCGGGGGCGAGCCGGGCCTGCTGACGTCCTGCGGCCGGCCCGGACCCTGGGTCGACGTCGCGGTGACCGACGATGACGGCCGCGAGGTGGCCCGCGGTGAGAGCGGTGAGGTCCGGCTGCGGTCCCCGATGAACTGCCTGGGCTACCACCGGCTTCCCGAGCTCACCGCCGGGCTGCTGGACGGTGAGTGGATCCGCACCCACGACATCGGCCGGATGGACGACGAGGGCTACCTCTACCTCACCGACCGCAAGAACTTCATGATCATTACAGGTGGGATGAACGTGTACCCGAGCGTGGTGGAGAACGTGCTGGCCCAGCACCCCGACGTGGCCGACGTCGCGGTGGTCGGCGCCGCGCACGAGGAGTGGGGCGAGGCCGTGGTCGCGATCGTCGAGGCCCGCCGGGGCGCCACCCCGGACCCGGCCGGGCTGCTGACCTTCTGCCGGGAGCGGCTCGGCGCGTTCCAGGTGCCCAAGCACGTCGCGGTCGTCGACGCGCTGCCCCGCGGAGTCACCGGCAAGGTGCTCAAGCCGACCATCATCGCCGACCTGACGGAGCATCCCGAACGCCTTCCGTGGCACCGCACCGCCACCGGTGCGGGGGGAACGCGATGACCGGCTCGGTGCTCGACGTCTCGCCGGACGCGGCGCAGGCGTTCGTCTACCGGGAGGCCCGGCTGCTCGACGAGCGCCGCTACGACGACTGGCTCGGGCTGTGGGCGGACGACCGCGACGTCCTGTACTGGGTTCCCGCCGGGGACGACCACGACGGGACCGGCGTCATCTCCTACGTCTACGACAACGGCCGCCGGATGAACACCCGGGTGCGGCAGCTGCTGACCGGTGAGCGCTACTCACAGGTGCCGTTCTCCCGTACGGTGCGCATCGTCTCCGGTGTCGAGCGCGTGCAGTCCGGGCCGGGCGCCGTCACCGTGCACGCGGCCTTCGCGCTGCACGAGTTCCGGATGGACCGCACCCACGTCTGGGCCGGACGGCTCGAGTTCGACCTGGTGGACCCCGCCGGTGACGGCGGGCTGCGGATGACCCGCAAGAAGGTGCTGCTCGTGGACCGCACCGGAGCCGTCCCGTCGATGGCGTTCCTGCTCTGAAGACCAGCCCGACGATCAGCCACCCCGACCCGAGAGGGAGCACGTGCGCAACGACCCGGCCCTGGCGGCCGTCACCGAGATCCGGCCCGGCCGCTATCCCGAGCTCGACGAGCTCGCCCTGCACTCCGCGGTGATCTCCGCGTTCCTCGACCAGTGGGACGTCCGCCCCGGTGACATCGACGGCGTGCTGGCCGCACCGACCGGGGTGCTCACCGAGGGCGGCGCGGACGTCGCGGTGCACGAGAAGGTCGCCGACGAGCTGGGCATCCGGCCCCGGTTCTCCCAGACGATGTACGCCGGTGGCGCGGGCTATGCGCTGATGGTCGCCCGCGCCTCCGAGGCCATCGCCGCCGGCCGCGCGGACGCCGTGCTGTGCATCTCCGCCGGCAAGTTCCCCAAGGTGGGCGCGGCCAGCGGCGAGAAGATCGCCAAGTTCGTCAGCCACCCGGAGTTCGAGTACCCCTACGGCACCTACATCCCGGTGCTCTACGCGCTGTTCGCGCAGCGCTGGATGGCCGAGACCGGCGCCACCGGGGAGGACCTGGCCGCGGTGGCGGTGGCCCAGCGCCAGTGGGCGCTGCTGCACCCGGACGCGTTCATGCGCGACAAGGGCCCGCTGACCGTCGCCGACGTGCTGGGCTCGCGGATGATCGCGAGCCCGTTCCACCTCTACGACTGCTCGGTGCCGCTGGAGGGAGGTGCCGCACTGTTGGTCACCAGCGGGGAGCGGGCCCGCGCGGTCAACGAGCGCCCCGCCTACCTGCTGGGCTACGGGGAGGTGCACATGGAGGGTGCGGTCAGCATGCGGTCGACCTTCGACACCGGCGGCGCGACGGACGCGGCCCGGCAGGCCTTCGCGATGTCCGGACTGGCCCCCTCGGAGATCGACGTCGCCCAGCTCTACGACTCCTTCTCCTCGAACCCGCTGATGTACCTGGAGGAATGCGGTCTCGCCGGGCGGGGCAAGGCTCCCGAGCTCTACCGCAGCGGCGCCACCGCGCCCGGAGGGTCGCTGCCGGTCAACACCTACGGAGGGTTGATGTCGTTCGGGCACACCGGGGACGCGTCCGGGATGAGCATGGTCGTCGAGGGCGCGCTGCAGGTGATGGGGCGTGCCGGGGACCGCCAGGTCCCGAGGACGTCCACGGCGCTGGTGCACACCCACGGCGGGATGCTCTCCGAGCACGCCACGCTGATCCTCGGCGACCGGGCGGAGTCCTGATGGCCCCCGCGAAGCCCGCCCCCGAACCCACCGCGCTGTCGGCGCCCTACTGGGCCGCGGCGGCCCGCGGTGAGCTGTCCGCACCGTGGTGCGAGCCGTGCGCGGACTGGGTGTTCCCGCCACGGCCGCGCTGCCCGCGCTGCGGCGGCTCCGAGATGGGCTGGCGTCCTCCGGCCACCACCGGTGAGGTCGTCACGTTCTCGGTGGTGCACCAGGCCGCCTACGAGGCCTACCGCGACGACCAGCCCTACGTGGTGGCGATCGTCGCCCTCGACGGCGGGCCCCAGCTGATGACCAACCTGGTGGACCTGCCCGACCCCGGTGCCGTCACGGTCGGGCAGCGGGTGGAGCTCACCTTCGAGGCGCGGGGCGGGGGCGGGCAGGTACCGCAGTTCCGCCCGGTGGGCTGAGCTCCTCAGTCGCGCTTCCCGGTCAGGAAGTCCAGCGCGAGCGCGTTGAAGACCTCGTGCTGCTCCCACTGCGGCCAGTGGCCCGCGTCCTTGATCACCTCGAACCGGGCGTCCGGCATCTTCTCGGCCATCGCCATCCCGGCGGCGGCCGGGCCGGACGGGTCGTCGCTGGTCCACACGACCATCGCGGGCCCGGCGACGGCGGCCAGCTCGGAGTCGGTGACCAGGTTGCGGGCGCGGATCTCGGGGTCCTGCAGGCACAGCAGGTGCCGCATGGACCCGGCGAACCCGGGACGGGCGTAGATCGTCCGGCGGATGTCGATCAGCTCCTCGGTGACCGAGGACGGGTCGGCCATCAGCCACTCCAGGCGGGCCCTGATCCGCTCGTGGCTGGGGTCGTCGGCAGCGGCCTGCGACAGGCTGCGGATCCGCTCCATCACCTCGGGGGTGGCCATCGTGCCGCCCGGGGTGTTGAGCAGCACCCGGCCGACGCGCCCCGGATGGGCGGCCGCGTACTTGAGCGCCAGCCAGCCGCCGAGCGACTCCCCCGACAGGTGGGCGCGCCCGACGCCCAGCGCGTCGAGCAGCCCGTCCAGATGCGCGACGTAGTCGGGCAGCTCCAGGTCGCGGGTGGCGTGGGTGGTCCACCCGTGCCCGGGGTACTCGTAGGCGATCACGCGGAAGTGCTGCGCGAGGGGCACCAGATTGTGCGCGTAGGCCTCGATGTGGCCGCCGGTGCCGTGCATGAGCACCAGCGGCTCGCCCGCGCCCGCCTCCAGCACCCGGGTCCGCCACTCGCCGACCTGCACGTAGCCGACGGTGAACGCGAGGCCCGCGAGCGCCGACCAGATCGACGGGCGGCTCATGTCGCGTCCGCCGGCGTCCGCGGCGCGGCGTCGTCGCGGTGGCACAGTGCGCTGCGCCGGGGGTCGGGTTCCATGGCGGCCTCTTCTCCGGGTGGGTGGCTAGACGGGGAGCGTGCGGGCCGTGGTGAGCCCGAATCCGGCGATCCATTCCGGGATCGCCTCGTAGAAGGAGGTGTCGACCCGATAGCGGCCCGCGGCGCCGAGCGCGGCGTAGGCGGCGATCCAGGTGCGCACCTCGTGCGAGGAGTGCCCGCCGTTCGCGGCGAACCAGTCGTTCGGCCGGGCGTCGATGCTCTCCAGGTCGCCACCGGCGAGCAGTGCCATCAGATCGGCGTCCCACCCGGGGTTGAGCGGCAGCAGGTGCGAGTCGCCGGCGGCGAAGGCGGCGACGGCCCGCACCACCCCGGACTCCCTGGCCGCGCGCACCTCGGGCGCCGGGTTGCGCCCGGATATCAGCCGCTCGGCGATCTCGGGCGGCGCGTCCTGGATACGGGGAACCGGCGGATCGTGCGACAGCCCACCGGAGCCCACGATCAGCACGCGCCTGCCGAGGGTCTGCGCGGCGCGCCCGACCGCGGCACCCAGCAGGCGCGCCCGCGTCACCGGGCCCAGCGGCTCGGCCACACAGTTGACGAACACCGGCACGACCGGGACGGCGTCGATCGCGCCGAAGAGCAGGTGCAGCGGCTGGGTGAACCCGTGGTCGACCTGCATGCGTTCGGACACCGCCACGTCGATGCCGTCGGCGAGGACGGCAGCGGCGATCCGGCGGGCGGCAGCGGCGTCGACCGGCAGCGGCCCGGCGGGCAGGCCGTAGTCACCGACCGACTCGGCGGCGGCCGCGATGCAGAACGGCGGCATGACCTCGTAGAAGAAGCCGTTGTAGTGGTCCGGCGCGAACAGGATCACGAGCTCCGGATCGGCGTCGCGGATGGCGGCACGCGCCTGGTCGAAGGCGGCCTCGACCCGTTCCCGGACACCGGCGCCCGGGTCGGCCCGGCCCATCAGCGGGGTGTGCGACGTCGTGCACAGGGACAGCGTCATCGGTGACTCCCGGCTAGCATTCTAGCGTGTCATCAGATCGTAGGCCCCGCCGGCCGAGGAGGACAAGGATCTCGCGGGGGCGCGACGCCGCCGCGTCCGGGCGCACCGAACGGCGGCCCCGGATAGGCTGGGGCGATGACCAGGAGCGGTGACGAGGGCGGCCGGCCCCGCCCGGTCACCGGCCCCGGCCGGCGACCGAGCGCGCAGGGCCTCGGCTCGCTGGTGTATGCCCAGATCAAGGACCGGCTGCTCGACGGTGTCTTGCACGCGGGCCAACGGCTTCAGGTCGAGGCCCTGCGGACCGAGTTCGGGGTGAGCAAGCAGCCGGTCATGGAGGCGCTGAGGCGGCTCTCCGGCGAGGGCCTCGTCGAGATCATCCCGCAGGTCGGATGCCAGGTGTGCAGCTACCCGCAGCGGGAGGTCGACGACTTCTTCCGGCTCTTCGGCGCGATGGAGGGCACCATCGCCGAGATCGCCGCGAGCCGCCGCACCGACGCCCAGCTCACCCGGCTCGCCCGGATCGAGAGCCGGATCGGCGACCTGCGCGCGGTCACCGACCCCACCGAACGCAGCCGCGGCTACCGCACCCACAACCGCACCTTCCACGGCGTGGTCCACGAGATGGCCGGATCCCCCGTCATGGCCGCCACCAGCCAGCGGATGTGGGACCTCAGCGACTTCCTGATCAACACCCACGGGGCGCTCGCCCCGCTGTCGTCGGCGCTCGACCTGCGCCATGCCGACCACGAGCAGATCCTCGCCGCGCTCGGCGAGCGCGACGGCGCCGCCGCCCGCAAGGAGACCGAGGCCCACATCGTCGGCACCCTGGAGATCATCTGGGCGACGGGCACGCGGTCCCCCGACGACGTCGGGGACGCGGCCGGAGCCTGACGCGCGGCGATGTCCGCCCCGCGTCCCCGACACCTCGCCGCCAGCGGGCCCGTCTCAGACAGCGGCGGTCCACTTCGCGGTGTCGAACTCGGGACGCAGGGTCGGCTCGAAGCGGTCGAGCTTGATGCCGATCTTCGGCAGGACCTGCTCCACCAGCAGCTCGTTGCTGCGCAGCATCTTGTCCAGCGGCGCGGGACCGACCCCCATCCAGAGCACGAGCAGCTCGATGCCGAACGCCTCGACGGCCTTCTCCAGGTTGCGGGCCACGGTGTCGACCGAGCCGGTGATCGAGAACCCGCGGTCGACCATGGCGCGGTAGTCGTTGGGCACCGGCCCTTCCTCGCCCGGGCGGCGCAGGGCCTCGTTGAACCCGAAGTGGTCGTGCCAGGTCGGCCAGATGAACCCCAGCGCGTCCCGGCCGATGGCGAAAGCCTCCTCGTCGGTGTCGGCCACCACGACCTCGCGGAAGTGCCCGACGTTGCGCCCCCAGCCGATCGCCGGATCCCGCAGCTTCGCCTCCTCGTGGTAGGCGTCGAGGCACATCTTGACCGTCTCCTCGATCGGGCTGAAGATGATCGGCCAGCCGCCCTCGCGCGCCGCCCACCGGATGGTGTTGGGGCTGAGCGTGAACGGCACCACCAGCTCGATGGTCGACGGGTCCTGCAGCGTGTTGGGCGCGATCCCGATCTTCTGGACGGTGCCGTCGGCGCCCACCGTGGCCGGTGCCATCTCCCGCGTCCCCGGGTGGTCCCACGTGATCCCGCGCGGCGGCACCTGCCAGTGCGTGCCGTGGAAGGAGAACTCGCGGTTCTCCCACAGCCCGCGCACGACCTGGTAGGCCTCCTCGAAGAGCTCGCGGTTCTGGGCGTCGTGCTCGGCGTACTGCGGGTCGGTCGCATAGGTCGCGACGGCGCCGTTCTTCTGCCCGACGGTCGTGACGTGCCGGCTCTGGTAGCCGCGGGCGAAGCCGGCGATCATCCGGCCGCCGCTGAAGTGGTCGAGCATCGCGAGGTCCTCGGCGACCAGCACGGGATTGCGGGCCGGGAGCACGGTGGCCATCTGCGCGATGCGCAACCGCGTGGTCAACCCGGCCGCCCAGGCACCGAGCAGGGTCGGGTTGTTCGACATCTCGAGGCCCTCGAGATGGAAGTGGTGCTCGGAGAACGCCGCGAAATCGAAGCCGAGGTCGTCGAGCTGGCGCAGCACGGCGCCGTTCTCGAACAGCGCCCGCTGGTAGAAGTTCGGGTTCGCCCCGGCGTAGCCCTGCCTGAACTGCTCCGGGGTCGCCGCCGCACTGGGCAGCAGGAACGATGCCAACCGCATTCTCGGACACCTTTCGACGCCTGCGAGGCCCCCATTGGCCTCCTAGCATGCTTGCATGCAACTCGCCGGCGCAGGTCGTTGTCAAGGCCGCCTTGCCCCGCGACAGGGCGCCAGCTACGGTCGTCGGGCACGCTAGCATTCCAGTTCCCGCGAGAGGGGCGACGATGCCCGTACGCACCGGTGCGCAGTACGTCGAGAACCTGCAGAAACACCCCCGGGAGGTGTGGCTCCGGGGCAAGCGCGTCGAGGACGTCACCACGCATCCCGCGCTGCGCCGGCCGATCGAGCAGATCGCCGGGCTCTACGACCTGCAGCACGATCCCGAGCTCGCCCCGGTGCTCACCGGGGAGGGTCCGGACGGCTCGCGGGTCGGCCGCGCGTTCCTCCCCTGCCGCACGCCCGCGGACCTGCGCGCGCGGCGCGAGGCGTTCCGTGCCTGGGCCGAACCCACCCTCGGCCTGATGGGACGCTCACCCGACTTCCTCAACACCACGCTGATGGCCTTCGCCGAGTCACCCGGCGTGTTCGCCGAGCTCGGGCCACGCTTCGCGGACAACATCCGGCGCTACCACGAGCACGTCCGGGACCACGACCTGTTCCTCACCCACGCGTTGATCACCCCGCAGGTCGACCGCTCGAAGGGGTCATCGGAGCAGCAGGAGCAGTTCCTGCACATGGGCGTGGTGTCGACGTCCGAGGAGGGCCTGGTCGTCCGGGGCGCCCGGATGCTCGCGACGCTCGCCCCGATGGCCGACGAGCTGCTCGTCTACAGCCTGCCCGGCCTGCGTCCCGGGGACGAGAAGCACGCCGCGTGCTTCGCCGTGCCGATCGACGCCCCCGGCCTGCGGCTGATCTCCCGCACCCCGTTCGACGACGGCACCCGGCACCCCTTCGACCACCCGCTGTCCTCGCACTTCGAGGAGGCCGACTGCCTCGTCGTGTTCGACGACGTGCTCGTGCCGTGGGACCGCGTCTTCCTGCACGGCGACGTGGGGCTGGCCAACGCGCTCTACTCCGCGACGAACCTGCGCCAGCACACCGCGCACCAGACCGGCGTCCGCGGCCTGGTCAAGCTCCAGTTCATCACCGGGCTGGCCATGAAGCTCAGCCAGTCGGTGAAGATCGACGGGTTCCTGCACGTGCAGCAGAAGCTCGGTGAGTGCATCGCCGCCGTCGAGCAGGCGCACGCCCTGATCGTCGCGTCCGAGGCCGAGTACGAGACCACCGACGCCGGCACCGTCCGGCCCCGGTTCGACGCGCTGCAGACGCTGCGCGTGCTGCTGGCCACGCAGTACCCCAAGCTGGTCGAGGTGCTGCAGACCCTCGGCGCGGGCGGCCTGCTGATGATGCCCTCGGTCGAGGACTTCACCTCCCCCGTCGCCGACGACATCGCCCGCTACTACCGCGGCGCGGACCTGTCCGCGGTCGACCGGATCCGGCTCTACAAGCTCGCCTGGGACCTGTGCGGCGACGCGTTCGGCCAGCGGGCCGCGCAGTACGAGCGCTACTACGCGGGCGACCCGGTGCGGCTGCTGGCCACGAACTACCTGTCCTACGACAAGTCCGAGTGCTTCCGCCTCGTCGACCGCGCCCTCGCACTGGCGGGCGACCCGGACTCGCCGGCGCCGTGAGCGCCACATCGGGGCTGGTGGACCCCGATCGCTTCCGCCGCGCGCTCGGCCGGTTCGCCACCGGCGTCACCGTGATCACGACGACCACCGCCGACGGGCCGGTCGGCGCCACGGTGAGCGCGTTCTGCTCGCTCTCCCTCGACCCGCCCCTGGTGCTCGCCTGCCTGGGCCGCGAACGGTCGATGCACCGGGCCCTGGCCGCGGCGCCCGGTTTCGGTGTCAGCATCCTGGCGTCGGACCAGGCTGCGGTGGCCCGCGGCTTCGCCCGGCCCGGGGACCGGTTCGCGGGCGTCGCGCACGTCCCCGGTCACCACGGCCCCCACCTGCGGGGCGCGATCGCCCACCTGGACTGCGCCGTGCACGACATGCGCGACGGCGGCGATCACGTGATCGTCATCGGCCGGGTCGATGCGCTGGCGGTGCACCCGGGCGAGCCGCTGCTCTACGCCCGGGGCGCGTTCCTCGACCTCCCCGCGCCGGGTTGGGAGCGCGCCTCCGCGACCGCCGCGCACGAGTGGCTGCTGTCCGCCCCCTGGTGAGCCGCCCGTCGTCCCACCCCGTGGAGCTGCAGCGCGGCATCCCCGCCACGCCGGTCAGGCCACGGCCCGCGCGCGGCCGTAGGCCACCCCCATCCCGGTGATCCACTCCGGGACGGGCTCGTAGTCGGTCGTCGACGCGGGTGGCGAGCCGCAGGCCGCCCACGCCGCGGCCCACACCCGCACCTCGTTGGCGCCGCAGCCCCGC
>JAPLAT010000237.1 GCA_026393175.1 Pseudonocardiales bacterium | reverse complement strand
CACAGCGCGCGGGCGGGCTGTGCGGACCCGATGTGCGCTGTGCCGACGGGTCGGCTCTGCCTCCGGCCGGAGTCCTGCGCGGCGTGGGCGGCCTGGCACAGCGCACGTGTGGTGGCACAGCGGCGACCGGTCCGCGCAGGGTGCGGGCGGGCTGTGCGAGCCCGGCCAGGGCTGTGCGAGCCCGGCCAGGGCTGTGCGAGCGGGCCGGGGCTGCGAGCGGCCGGTCCACGGTCCGGGTGGTCCGCCTGGCTCGGGTCGGCCTGGCCGGGCCGGGCGACGGTCGGGTCGGGCCGGCCGAGTTGTCCCCAACGGGGGTCGTTCGTCCCCAGCTCGCAGGTGGGGCTGTGCGGCGGCCCGGGCGGTGCGCAGGCTGTTGCCCGTGGGGACGGGGAGCGCGGTGTTGGCCGGAGCGAGCGCGGGGGTGGTCGCCGGCGCGGGCGCGCGGGTGCTGGTCGGTCGGGTGCGCCGCGGGGCGCGGGTGGGTCCGCCCGGGTGCGAGACGGTCGTCGGGGCCGGGTGGGCGCTGGTGGCCGGGGGAGCGGCGGCCGGGGCGGTGCCGGGCGGCTGGGTGGCGCCGCTGCTCGCGCTGGTGTGGTTCGGCGCGGCGGCGGGCGCGGTCGACGTCCGCCACCGCAGGCTCCCGGACGCGCTGACCCTCCCGGCGCTGCCGGTCGCACTCCTGCTGCTGGTCCCCCTGGGCGGAGCGGCACTGGGCCGGGCGGTCGCCGTGGCCGCGACCGCCGTGGCGCTGCACGCGGCCGTGCACCTCGCGGCCCCGTCGGCACTGGGCGCCGGGGACGTCAAGCTGGCCGCCCCGCTCGGCGCGGTCCTCGGGGCGGTGGCCTGGCCGGCGGCGCTGCTCGCCGCGGTGCTGGCGTCCGTGCTGACCGCCGGAGCCGCCGTCCTGCTCCGGCGACGGGCCGGCCTGCCGCACGGGCCGTCGATGCTGCTGGCGACGGCGCTGGTGAGCGGCGTGGGCGCGGTCGGGGGCGGGTGAGAGGATGGGGGCGTGCTGCGTTGGATCACTGCCGGGGAGTCCCACGGTCCCGCGCTGGTCGCCGTGCTGGAGGGCATGGTCGCCGGCGTCGAGATCACCACCAAGGAGCTGGCCGCCGAGCTCGCCCGCCGCCGCCTGGGCTACGGCCGGGGCGCGCGGATGAAGTTCGAGGCCGACGAGCTCGAGGTCATCGGCGGCGTCCGGCACGGGATCACGCAGGGCGGCCCGGTGGCCGTGCGGATCGGCAACACGGAGTGGCCGAAGTGGGAGACGGTCATGTCCGCCGACCCGGTCGACCCGGAGCTCATCGCGAACCGTGCGCGCAACGCCCCGCTGACCCGGCCCCGGCCCGGCCACGCCGATCTCGCCGGCATGACGAAGTACGGCTTCGACGACGCCCGGCCGGTGTTGGAGCGGGCGAGCGCCCGGGAGACGGCGTCGCGGGTGGTGCTCGGCACGGTCGCGCGGGCGTTCCTGCAGCAGGCCCTCGGGGCGACGATCGTCTCGCACGTCGTGTCGCTGGGCGCGGCCGAGGCCGCCGAGGACGCGCCGCTGCCCGGCCCGGGCGACCTGGAGCGGGTCGACGCCAGCCCGGTGCGCGCGTTCACCGACGAGGCCACGGCGGCGATGGTCGCGGAGGTCGATGCCGCCCACGAGGACGGCGACACCCTCGGCGGGGTCGTCGAGGTCATCGCCTACGGGCTGCCCGTCGGCCTGGGCTCCTACGTGCACTCCGACCGGCGGCTCGACGCCCGTCTGGCGGGGGCGCTCATGGGCATCCAGGCGATGAAGGGCGTGGAGATCGGCGACGGCTTCCGCACCGCCCGGCGGCGGGGGAGCGCGGCGCACGACGAGATGGTGCCGGGCACGGCGGGCGGGGAGGACGTCCGGCGGCTGAGCAACCGCGCAGGCGGCATCGAGGGCGGCATGACCAACGGCGAGCCGGTGCGGGTGCGGGTCGCGATGAAGCCGATCTCCACGGTGCCGCGCGCCCTGCGCACGGTCGACGTCGCCACCGGGGAGGCGGCCCAGGCCATCCACCAGCGCTCCGACGTGTGCGCGGTGCCGGCGGCAGGGGTGGTCGCCGAGGCGATGGTGGCCCTGGTGCTCGCCGACGCCGCCCTGGAGAAGTTCGGCGGGGACTCGCTGGCCGAGACCCGCCGCAACGTCCGCTCCTACCTGGACGCCTGACACCCTGGCCACGCCGCCACGAGCTGCGGGGCGCGGGGGCCTGCCGAGGATCGTGGGGCGGGTCAGCCCTGCCGGGGGCCCGGGCCCCCGCGCCGCGGCCCGCGGCGGGTGGCGGCGCGGAACGTCGCGGCGCGCTCGCCGACGGCGGGCTGGTCGGGGGTGGTGGCCTCGCCGCGGTCGGCCGGGGTGGGGTCATCGAACGCGCCGAACGGGGTACCGGAGCCCGCGCCCCCCGGCTCACGGAGCTGCGGTTC
>JAPLAT010000403.1 GCA_026393175.1 Pseudonocardiales bacterium | reverse complement strand
CGCGCACCGCGGCCGCGGCGGCGGGCGGCCCGGGCGCGGCCGGGGCGGCCTGGACCGAGCTGGTGGCCGAGTCGACCGACCGCGGGGTCCCCCTGCCCCCCACCGACACCGTGCGGGCGGGCGCCCGGCGGCTGGTGCGCGAGCACCGGCTCGACCCGTCGGCGCAGGACGCCCTGCGCGCGGTGGTCACCGCCGTGGAGGCCAGCTGGTACGGCGGGGAGCACCCGGAGCCGGGCCGGCTGGCCGGGCCGCTGGCCGGCGTGCGCGCCGGGATCGCCGCGGGCAGCCCGCTGCGGCCGCGCCAGCGCCTGGTCCCGGCCTCGCTGCGGATGCGCACGGGCCCGTCGGTGCCCCGCGACGGCGGCGCCCCCACCAACGGCAGTGCCCCGCGGGACAGCAGCGCGCCCCGCAACGACGACGCCGCGGCCACCCGGGGCTGACCCGGGGGACCGCGGCGGCGGTGCGTGGGGACGGGGGTTAGTGAGGACGGGGAGGCGGCGGGGAGCTCGGGGAGCCCGTGCTGCGGGAGGGGTGTCAGTCCTGCTCGAAGCGGCGCCGGAAGCGCTCCTCCATCCGGCCGGTGAAGCCGCCCTTCTCGGGCTCGGCCTCGGCGGCGGCCTCGGGGGCCGCGTCGCCCGCGCGCATCGAGCCGACGGCCAGCAACGCACCCGCGAGCATCATGAGGAACCCGCCCGCGCTCAGCGCGAGGAACCACATGCTGGACGTGTAGAGCACGATGCCGCCGACCAGCAGGACGAGGCCGACCACGAACAGGGCGATGCCCTGCGCGCGACGGCGCCGCGTGGGACGGCGCAACCGCCCCCCGCGGACGGTGGACGCGAACTTGGGGTCCTCGGCGTAGAGAGCGCGCTCGATCTGCTCGAGCAGCCGCTGCTCGTGCTCGGAGAGGGGCATGCTGACGCCTCCGGCACTGTCGTGTGCTTGTCGGTCATCTTCCATGGTGCCGGAACGACGCGACGAACGCCCGGGACGGGCCTCCTAATCAGAGGATACGAGTCGCGGCGCCCGTCCACTACCCGAACTCGTCGAGCGGATCGCCGGGTTTCCCCGGACGTGTGCGGATCGGTCGGATCCGGCCAGGTCCGACCACGCACCGCGTCCGGGCGACCACTCAGCGCATGATCGTGCAGGTGGGGAAACAGGCCGGTCAGGCGGGCCTGCGGGCCAGCGCGTGCAGCCGGCCCGCCACGGCGCGCAGCGCCGGGTCGACGGCCGCGAGCCCCTCGAGCTCGGCGAGCGCCCGGGTCGCGGCGGGCCCGCCGTCGCGCACCGCGCCGGGCACGACGGTCTCGAGGACCCCGTCGCCGCGGATGGCCTCGGGCACCAGCCCGGCCGCCTCGAGCAGCGCCAGCAGGCCGTCGACGTCGAGGCGGCGGCGCAGCGGGTCGTCGGGGCCGCAGCGGCCCTGCGGGTCGGTGAGCAGCGACCGCACCTCGACCAGCCGCCCGGCCAGCGCCCGGCTCAGCACGGCGGCGTGCCGGCCCGCGACCAGCACGGACACCGCCCCGCCCGGCGCGGCGGCCGCGGCCAGCGCGCCGACCGCGTGCGCGGCGTCGTCGACGACCTCCAGCAGGCCGTGGCCCAGCACCAGGTCCGCCCCGCCGGCCGGGGCGACGTCGGCGAGGGCGTCGACGTCGCCCTGCACCGGGGTGACGAGGTCGTGCACGCCGGCCTCGCGGGCCCGCCGGTGCAGCGCGGCGAGGGCGTTGGGGCTGTTGTCCACCACGGTGACGGGGCAGCCGCGCCGGGCCAGGGCCACCGCCCACGCGCCGCTGCCGCCGCCGACGTCGAGCACCCGCGGCACGGCGCCGCGGGCCGCCCCGGAGCGCCGCACCTCGGTCTCGAGCACGCTCAGCACCGGGCCGGACACCTCGTCGGGGGGCGCGTTCACGGTGGCGGGGGATCCGGGGGGCTGCACAGCGGCAGCGTAGTGGCCGCCGCGGGGTAGGTTGATCGCCGTGCAGGTCGTCGCCACGTTGAGTCTCAAGGGTGGGGTGGGCAAGACCACGGTCGCGCTCGGCCTCGCCGGGGCGGCGCAGCAGCACGGCGTCCGCACCCTGCTGGTGGACCTGGACCCGCAGGCGAACGCGACCATCGCCACCGACGCCGGGGCGTCCGAGGCCACCGTCGCCGACGTGCTGGACGACCCGCGGCGCTCCGTGCTCCGCCGGGCGATCGTGCCGAGCGGGTGGGGTGAGGGCCTGGACGTGCTGGTCGGCGCCGAGCAGACCGAGCGGCACAACCACCCCGACCCCGGCGCCAAGCAGCTGGGCCGGCTGGCCAGGGCGCTGCAGAAGCTCGCCGCCGAGCCCGACGACCCGGACGACCCGGACGAC
>JAPLAT010000292.1 GCA_026393175.1 Pseudonocardiales bacterium | reverse complement strand
ACCGCTGGTCCGAATGCCTCCGTTACTGCCATCGTGACGATCGCAGCCCTGCGGACCACCCCATCCGGCACTCAAGCCGACTCCTCCGGTGAGATCCGGGGACTGACGGGCCTCCGCATCGTCGCGGCCGCGTGGGTGGTGCTCTTCCACTTCCACTTCACGGCCATGTCCGGGGTCACCGAGGTGGTCGGCGTGCTGGGGCCGCTGATCACCTCCGGTGCCCTCGGCGTCGACCTGTTCTTCGTCCTCAGCGGCTTCGTGATCGCGCACACCTACCTCGCGTCGATGGGTCCGGCGCTGCGCGTCGGCGCCACCGTCCGGTTCGTGTGGGCCCGGTTCTGCCGCATGTGGCCGGTGTACGCGCTGGTGTTCCACCTGTTCGGGCTGTGGCTGCTGGCCCGGCTCGTCCTCGGCTCCGACGGGAACATCGCCTTCCAGGGCGTGCAGCCGATCGTGAGCGTCGGGCAGTGGGTGCAGCAGCTGCTGATGGTGCAGATGTGGAACAACGAGTTCCTCGACGGCGCGTCCTGGGTGGGCTCCACCTGGTCGATCAGCGCCGAGTGGCTCGCCTACCTGCTGTTCCCGGTGCTGGCGCTGGTGTTCTTCCGGCTGCGGAACCTGCCGCTGGTCGTCCTCGGCGCGGCGGCGGTGGCGCTGATGCTGCCGATCGCGTCGTCCTACGCGACGGTCGGCCACCCGTACTACGAGTGGAGCTGGGTCACCCGGATCCTCTGCGGCTTCGCCGCCGGTGTGCTCGTGCACCTGGTGGTGCGGCGGCTGCCGCGCACCGAGCTCGTGCGGCGGGTGGCGTCGACGCTGGCCTGGGCGCTGCCCGCGGCGATGGCGGTCGTGCTGTGGGGCTGGCAGTTCGTCGCCCCCGGGTTCGGCGGCGTCGTCATCGTCGGGTTCCCGGTGCTGGTCGGGGCGCTGGCGCTGGCCGACCGGGGTCCCGCCACCGCCCGCCCCCGCGATCGCGCCTCCGTCCGCGGCCGCCCGCGCGGGAGGCACGGCGATGCGGGCGACGGAGGCGGCGGGCCGGGCGGGCGCCAGGCGCCGCAGACGGCGGCGGGCGGGCTCCTCGACCCAGCGGAACGCGGCGGCCGCGACCGGGTAGGTCGCGACGACGACGGCCGCGCCGGCGAGGTGCCCCACGATGCCGCCGCGCAGGGCCGGCACGTAGGCCTGGGCCAGCCAGAACAGCTCGAACATCGGGATGTGCACCAGGTAGAGGCTGTAGGACACGCGCCCGCCCTGGACGAGCGCCGGCCGGGCGAGCAGCGCGGCCGGGCCGCGGTCGGCGAGCGCCAGGGTGCCGACGAGCAGCGGGAACGCCACGATGACGACGCCGCCGAACCCGGGGGCGACGAACTGCCCGCCCCACAGCACCGCGACCATCAGCACCTGCAGCGCGACGGCCAGCCGGGAGGCGCCGCGCCGGACCGCGTCGGTGCGGGGCAGCCGGCGCACCACCAGGTGCACCAGCACGCCGGCGGCGAACCCGCAGAGGATCCGGACGGCCCAGCTCCACGCGTAGTACGGGTGGCCGACGGTCGCGTACGACGAGGCGATCGGGACCATCAGCAGCAGCGCGAGCCCGGCCAGCACCGGCAGCGGGAGGTTCCGCATCCGGAAGAACACCAGCGCCGCGGCGGGGAACAGCAGGTAGGCGAGCCACTCGGCGCTGATCGACCAGGTGGAGCCCACCCAGGACGCGCCGTCGAGGTACTCGTTGTTCCACATCTGGACCATGAGCATCTGCTGCACCCACTGCCCGAACGACAGGACCGGCTGCACGCCCTGGAACGCGATGTTCCCGTCCGAGCCGAACAGCAGCCGCGCGAGCAGCCACAGCCCGAACAGGTGGAACACCAGCGCGTACACCGGCCACATGCGGCAGAAGCGGGCCCACACGAACCTCGCGGCGGTGCCGGGGTGCAGTCCCGGCCCCATCGACGCGAGGTACGTGTGGGCGATGACGAAGCCGGAGAGGACGAAGAACAGGTCGACGCCCAGCGCCCCGGTGGTGACGAGCGGGCCGAGCACCTCGACCACCTCCGTCACCCCGGAGAGCGAGGTGAAGTGGAAGTGGAAGACGACGACCCAGATCGCGGCGACGATGCGCAGCCCCGTCAGCACCCGGATCTCCCCTGCGGGGTCTCCTTGAGTGCCGGATGGGGTGGTCCTGGGCGCCGTGATCGTCACAGTGGCAGCAACGAACCCGTTTTCACCAGCGGTGCGGGTGACACCCGGGTCGTACCTGTTCGGCGCTAGGGGTCACGCACCGTTCACGGTGCGTTGCGGCGTCCGGGTGAGTCACAGCCGGGTGGTTCCGGCGTCCCGTCCGTGCCCGCGATGACCCTCGGTCACCACCGGTCGAGGTGCAGCACCGAGTCGAGCGGCTCCCGCTTCGCCGGGCGGAATGTGTCGCCGGTGTAGTAGGCGGTCGGCAGCAGCACGCCCTGGCGGACGTGCGGCGGGATGCCCAGCAGCTCGGCGACCTCGGACTCGTACTTCAGGTGCAGCGTCGTCCAGGCGCTGCCCAGGCCGCGGGCGCGCGCGGCGAGCTGGTAGCTCCACGCGGCGGGCAGCAGCGAGCCCCACAGCCCGGCCTGGTTGCCCGCGGGCAGCTCCGCGCCGGCCTCGATGCAGGCGATGACGTGCACGGGCACCCGGTGCATCACCTCGGCCAGGTGGTCCGCCGACGAGGTGACGCGGGCCTGCTGGGCCTGCCGCTGCTCGGTGCCCTCCGGCCGGGGCCGGGAGGCCCGGTAGGGGTCGTAGGAGCGGCGGTACCACTCGGCGATGCCGGCCCGCAGGTCCGGGTCGGTGACGACCACCCAGTGCCAGCCCTGGGTGTTGCTGCCGGTGGGGGCCTGCAGCGCCACCTCGATGCACGCGCGGACGAGCTCGAGCGGCACGGGCCGGTCGAGGTCGAGGCGCTTGCGGACCGAGCGGGTGGTGGACAGGAGCTCGTCGGGGGCGAGAGGGAGCGTCATGCGGGCGATCCTGCCCGGATCGTCACTCCGGCGCGCGACAGTTCGCGGCGACGAGCGGGTCGCGGTCGTAGCGGTAGGCCGTGCGCTCGACCGCGCCGGTGAGGTTGCGCCAGAACCGCTCGGGCGTGAGCGGGTCGCGGTAGGACGCCAGCAGCTCCCGGGTGGCCGGGCAGGCCAGCGCCCGCCGGGCCGCGGCGATGCCGGCCGGGTCGACGAAGCCCGTCTCGGCCGTGCCCGAGTCCGCCACGAACCACTCCGGGGGCAGGTCCTTGTCGTGCCCGATGCGCCCGTCCGGCACGGAGGTGGCGTGCGCGGCCAGCGGGTTGGTCAGCCCCACGCCGTCGAGCACCCTGGCGTCCAGCGGGGCGAGCTCGCCGGTGACGCCCAGGTTGAGCCAGGTGATCGTGTCCGGCCGGTCGGGGGTCGGGAACAGCCACCAGCGCAGGCCTTCCGGCCCGGGCCCGGGCAGGGCCAGCGACGGCTCCGCGGCCCCGGCCAGCGCGGCGACGCCCTCGGGCGCCACCGGGTGCTCGACGAAGTCCTCGGCGACGATCGGGTTCGGCCGGTCGACGATGACGACGTAGTAGAGGCGCTCGTTGGCGATCCAGTTCGGCCCGAGCGTGTCGTAGGCGGGGCGCAGGCCGACCACGGACACCACGGCCCACGCCGCCATGGCGAGCACGGGCAGCGCGGTGCGCCGCGAGAAGGGCACCGCGGCCAGCGGCAGGACCAGGCAGAACAGCGCGGGCAGCAGCATCCGGCCGTGCATGAAGTCCCCGCCCACGCGCGTGACGTAGGCGGCGAGCAGCGCCGCGGACACCCACGGCACGGCGACGACCACGGCCGTCGCGACCCGCCGGTCCCCCCGTCCCGGCAGCAGCAGCACCGCGGCGACGAGCCCGATCAGCACCGGGACGGGCAGCCAGTAGGCCTCGACCAGGTCGCGCAGGTAGTAGAGGCCCTGCTGCCAGCGCGCCGTGCTCGCCTCCTTGGCCAGCGCCGTGCCCGGCACGAGGAGCCCGTAGTAGCCCGCGCGGAAGACCTCGTAGGCCAGGGGCAGCGCGGCCGCGACGCCGGCCAGCGCCGCGATCCCCCGCCACCCGCGCCTGCGCTCCAGCACGACGAGCGCGACGGCGACGGCGAGCCCGAACAGGGCCAGGTCGGGCCGGACGAGCGGGGCCAGGCCGAGCACGAACGCGGCGGGCCAGGCCCGGCCCCCGCCGCCCGCGCGGTGTGCCTCCAGCCGGCGCACGAGCAGCCACCACGTCAGCCCCAGCCAGCCGACGATGAGGCCGGTCTCCAGCCCGGACGTGCCGAAGTCCCAGAACGGCGGCAGCGCCACGACGACGAGCGCCCCGAACGGGACCGTCCACCGGGTGCCGCCGAACAGCCGCCGCGCCGCGTCCAGGGCGAACCCGACGCCCGCGACCGAGCAGACGAGCCCCAGCACCACGGCCGACCAGTTGAGCGACACGCCGGGGAGCAGGCCGGGCACGGCGAGCAGGTAGGTCCACAGCGTGGAGGTGTTGGCCTCCACCCGCTCGCCCGCGTTGAACACCGGGCCGGCCCCGGCGAGCAGCTGGCGGACGGTGCGCAGCACGATCAGGCCGTCGTCGCTCATCCAGCGCCGCCGCCAGACCAGCACGGCGAACACGGCCAGCACGACGGCGAACCCCACGGCCGTGGCGACCCCGGCCCGGCGGTGCGCGGGCGGCCCGGGGCTGGGGGCGGTCGGCTCCACCTCGACGGTCGCGCTGATGGTGTCACCTCACACTGCCCGGTCGGCTGATCCCGGCCATGGTCCCGGTCCGCCCCGCCGGGACCGACGCGGGGGTCGCCGGGCCTGCCCCGCCGCCCCTTAGGGTGACCGCCGTGCTCTCCCCCGCGCAGCCGGCGGCCCCGCCGGCTCCGCGCCCGCCCGCGCCGCACCGCCGCGGCCCCCACCTCGTGCTCGTCCTCGGCCTCGTCGCGCTGCTGGCCGCGGTCGCGTTCCCGTTCGCCCCGGTCGTGCAGCCCCGGGCGGAGTACTCGTGGTCGGCCGCCGACGGCGCCGCGGCGATCCCGCTCATGCCCTACGAGCCGGTGTCCCTGACCGTCACCACGACGTGCGCGACCGCGCGCACGGACGGGCTGCTGCTCGCCACGGTGCCGCCCCGGCCCGACCCGGCCGCCGCGCCGCTGGCCGGGCTGCGGCTGCTCGCGCAGGGCGGGTCGCTCGCCGTCGCCTCGGCGGGCGCCGACCTCGGGACGGTGCGGCTGCCCGCGGGCGCCTGCGCGGTCACGCTGACCTCCGACCACGCGCGCACCGAGCTGCGGGTCGACGGCGCGCCCGTGCTGGTCCACGAGGGCGACGTCCGGCCGTCGGTCGCGGGCGCGTTCTCCGACGCGGGCGGCGGGGTCGAGATGGTCCTCGTCGCCGACACCCGCTTCGAGACGACGATCTCCCCGCTCAAGGCCGGGATCGCCGCGGCAGGGGTGCTGGCCCTGCTGGGCATGCTCCTCGCGCTGGCCCGCACGGACGGCCGCGCCCGGGTGCGGCTGCTCCCCCGCCGCTGGTGGCGGCCCCGCCCGGTCGACGCGGCCGTCACCGCCCTGCTCGGGGTGTGGTGGGTCGTCGGCGCGATCACGGTGGACGACGGCTACATCGCCGGGATCGTCCGCAGCCGCGGGCCCAACGGCTTCGTGGGCAACGTCTACCGCTGGCTCAACGCCCCCGAGGCCCCGTTCAGCTGGTTCTACGACCTGTCGTACCTGTGGTCGCTGGTCTCGCCCTCCACGCTGTGGATGCGGCTGCCTGCCACGCTGCTCGGCCTCGTCACCTGGGTGCTGCTGTCCCGCGCGCTGCTGCCCCGGCTGGGCCGCGCGGCGCAGCGGCCGTGGCTCGCGGCGCTGGCGTTCGGCACCTGGTGGGTGCCCTACCAGCTGGGGCTGCGCCCGGAGCCGTGGGTCGCGCTGGGCCTGCTGGGCGTCCTGCTCGCCGTCGAGCGCGCGGTCGCGACGCGGCGGCTGCTGCCGCTGGCCGTCGGCCTGGTGCTCGCCGGGGCGACGACGGCGCTGACGCCGGGCGGGATCGTCGCGTTCACCCCGGTGCTGGCCGCCGTGGTGCCGCTGCTGCGCCTGGTGCGCTCGCGCCCGGACCTGGGGCGCTGGACGCTCGCCGTCGCCGGGGTGGCCGCCCCGGCCGCGGCGGTCTTCCTCATGGTGTCCGACCAGAGCCTCGCCGCGATGCTCGAGGGCACCCGGGTCCGGCAGCTCGTCGGCGGCGGCGTCGAGTGGTACCAGGAGGTCGAGCGCTACGCGCTGCTGCTGGAGCCCGCGTCGTTCCAGGGGGCGATCGGGCGGCGGGCCGCGCTGCTGGTGACGCTGCTGGCCGCCGTCGGCGTGCTCCTCGCCGGGCGCCGCGCGGGGCTCGCCGCGGGGCCGGTGCGGCGGCTCGCGGCCACCGTGCTGCTCTCGCTCGCGGTCATGACCGCCACCCCCACGAAGTGGACGCAGCACTTCGGCGACCTGGGCGGGATCGGCGCGGCGGTGCTGGTGGTGGCCGCCGTGACGTTCGCGTCGGCGCCGCTGCGGGCCCGGCCGCGCGCGTTCGGCACGGCGCTGGCCGCGGCCGTCGCCGTCGGGGCGCTGGTGCTGGCCGGGTACAACGCCTGGCCCTACGCCTCGGCGTGGTTCGCCCCGTCGTTCTCCGACCGGCCGCCGCAGGTGCTCGGGGTGCCGGTCGCGACGCTGCTCGCGCTGGCCGGGCTGGCCGCCGTCGGGCTGCTCGCCGCCCGCGCGGCGTCGGCAGCGGCCGCCGGACGCCCCGTGCCGGACGTGCCGCCCCGGGTGCCCGGCCCCGCGTCGGTGCTCGCCCTCGTCCTCACGGCGGTGCTGGCGCTGCAGGTGCTGAGCCTGGCCCGCACGGCCGTCGAGCGGCGCGACAGCTACACCCTCGCCTCCGACGCCGTCGCGACGCTCCGCGGCGCCCCGTGCGGGCTCCAGGAGCGGCTGTCGGTGGAGACCGACCCCGTGGCCGGGCTGCTGCCGCCGCGCACCCGGCCCGCCGTCCGCGCGGAGCGCACGGTGGACGTCGGCGGCGTGCAGGTGCCGGGCGTCGCCGTGGCCGGCTCGACCACCACCGCCTGGTTCGCCCTCGACCCGGCCCGGCGGTCGCTGCCGGTCGTCGTGACGGTGTCGGGCGCGGTGCGGCCCGGTGACGTCCTGCGCGTCGAGTTCGGGGACGCGGCGGGCGAGGTGCTGGAGACCCGCGCCGTGACCGACACCGGGGAGTCCCGGCAGCCCGTCCCGGAGGACGCGGCGTCGGTGCGCCTGGTCGTCGCGGGCGCCACCGGCGGCACGACCGCGCTCGTGACGCTGCCCCGCGTCCCCCTGCTCACCCCGATGACCGAGCTGCTGCCCCCGGGCGGCACGGCCGTGCTGGACTGGCCGGTGGCGTTCCTGTTCCCGTGCCTGTCCCCCGCACCGATCCGGGACGGCGCCGCGGGCCTGCCGGGCTGGCGGGTGGCCCCGCCCGCCGACGACGACGCCGCCGGGATCACCTACGCGCCCGGCTTCGGCGGCCCGTTCGCCGCACCGCGACTGCTGGTCACCGAACGGATCATGGCCACCTACCTCGACGGCGATCCGACCCGCGACGCCGCGCAGGTCGTGCGCTGGGACCCGGTGGAGCCGATGACCACGGTCGACCCGGTCGTC